>CAZOTM010000010.1:8944-24243 GCA_964582675.1 uncultured Clostridiaceae bacterium | reverse complement strand
TAGGGGGAAACATTCATTCCCAGATCCAAAAACAGGGAGCTCTTCAGTCCGTCATTCTGTTTGCAGATTTGTTCAAGTTTACGAATGTCCCCTAAGGGAATTTCATCCAACGCAGAGTAGCTTTTCATGATCTCCATATGGGCCTCCATGAATGATCAATGGCTGCCGGGAGCAGCAGCCAGGCGCACAGCCAAGCGCAAGGCAGTCAGGTTGATGTACAAGGCCGACGGGATGTTCTGTGTCAGTTTAAGGGTAAATGCCCAAACTGGAGTTCAGGCCGCCAAGTTAAGACTCCCAGAACTGGATCCAAATGGTTGGTCTAGTTGCCAATCCCCTTCAAGGCCAAGCCCTTATTATGATCCAGTGCCCAGGCGATTCCCCATTCATTGGAGAAGATGATGACATCCCGGTTCTTCATATCAACTAATTTTCTGGAATCTGAGGTCAGGCTTAAAGGTCCGGCGGCTTGCGGCAGAGTATCGATCCATCTTACAAAGCGGTAGGGGAGGTGATCAAGTCTGATTTCCACGCCGTACTCATTCTTCAGCCGATATTCCAATACTTCAAACTGCAGGGTCCCGACCACACCGGCTATGATCTCTTCCATTCCGGCATAATCTTCCCGATATACCTGGATGGCACCTTCCTGGGCGATCTGAGAGATCCCCTTTACAAACTGCTTGCGTTTCATGGTATCCATGGGCCGGATCCTGGCGAACAGCTCCGGGGCGAAGGCGGGGATGGGTTCAAACTTGAACCGGTTCGAAGGAGGGCAGAGGGTATCGCCAATGGAAAAAATCCCCGGATCAAATACACCGATGATATCTCCGGCGTAGGCTTCCTCGATGATCTCCCTGTCCTGGGCGAGGAACTGCTGAGGCTGGCTGAGCTTGATCCGGCATTCCCCCTCCATGTGGTAGATTTCCATCCCTTTTTCAAATTTTCCGGACACGATGCGCATAAAAGCGATCCGGTCCCGGTGCTGAGGATTCATATTGGCCTGGATTTTAAAGACAAAGGCGGAGAAATAATCCTCAAAGGGAGAGACGATGCCCTTGTCCGATTTTCGGGCCAGGGGCGGTTTGGTCATCTGCAGGAATTTCTCCAGGAAGGGTTCAACACCGAAGTTCGTCAACGCTGATCCGAAAAAGACCGGTGTTAAGGCGCCGCGGGAGACGGCGTCAAGATCGAATTTGTTCCCGGCTACGTCCATCAGCTCCACATCATCGTAGAGTTGGGCCATGTAGGAGGAGTCAATGATTTCCAAGACCCGTTCATCATTGATCCCATATTGTTCCATATGAGCTTCCGCCGAACCATGCTTGCCTCCGGAGAAAATCATGATATGTTCTGATTCCCGGTCATAGATCCCTTGAAAGTTTTGGCCGGATCCCATGGGCCAGTTCATTGCCACGCTTCGGATGCCCAGGACATCCTCGATCTCCTGCAGCAGTTCAAAGGGATCCCTGGTTTCCCGATCCATCTTATTGATGAAGGTGAAGACAGGAATACCTCTTAAAGAACAGACTTCAAACAGCTTTTTTGTCTGGGCTTCCACGCCCTTTGCCCCGTCAATCACCATGACCGCTGAATCTGCCGCCATGAGCGTCCGGTAGGTATCTTCCGAAAAATCCTGGTGGCCCGGAGTGTCCAAAATATTAATGCAGAAACCTTCATAATTGAACTGCATCACGGACGAAGTCACGGAAATGCCCCTTTGCTTTTCGATTTCCATCCAGTCGGATGTGGCATGTCTGGCGGCTTTTCTGGCTTTGACCGAACCAGCCTCGCGGATCGCACCGCCATAGAGCAGCAATTTTTCCGTCAACGTGGTCTTACCGGCATCTGGATGTGAAATGATGGCGAAGGTCCGCCGTCTTTCAATTTCTTTTCTAATATTCTCCAAAGGGAAACCTCCCGATTCATAAAAATCAAACAGTATCAGTATATAGATTTTAGGGTGATTTGTCACTTCCTAAACGGATCAAAGAAATAAAAGAAATAAAAGAAAATAAAAGACTCAATTGAAAAAGTACATCCCCCCCCTGCCGATCCAAAGGGGAAGAAGCACCGATCTATATGGGAAGAGGCAGCGATCTCTAAATGGAAATGGACCGAGCAAAAAAGCTGAAGCACCGATGTTCATCGGTGCTTGGGTTAAGACAATGCTTATTCATCTTTGGTGTAGTCAATGTACTCATCTTCGGGCATTTCCAGGGGTTCTTCAAGGAACTCTTCGATTGGATCCTTGATGAGCTTGATTTTTGTCTGCACCACATCGATTGGGAGCTCCTTTGCGTTATAGCCGGTTCCCAGTTTGATGTATTCGGCCCGGTAGTCTGATTCCTCAGCCAGGGGGTCAGTTGCTGCTAAATCTTTTTTTTTCCTTTGTAGAGGTCGTCCTCACTTAACACCGAGAAATAATCGGTATCCGGATTATTGTCATTTTCAGGATCCCATACCACTTTGATGTCAGGATTTTTCGGGGAGGTTGCTTCTTCTTTCTCCTCATTGTTTTCGTGATAGGTCTCATCCTCGATGTCAAGGTTTTTAAATTTCCGATCGAACTGGCAGTTATCGTCGCAGAAGTCTTCCTCTATTTCACCAACTTTGTTTTTCAGTTCATCTTTGTTATCATTTACCAACATTTTCAACTCCTTCCCAATATGTTTGAATCAGGATTCTTTCTTTATATGATATCATACGAAGCTAAATAGGCCATCGCTTAATTGTAAAAGAACTATAAATTTATCTGGATGAAATTGAAAACGTCGGTAAAAAACGAAAAACCTTAGTCCTCACCAAATAAGCCGCCTTCAATGCATTGAATCAATAATTTTTTATGGGCAGGGGAGGCGCTTATTTCTGGCATCCGGTGCAAACGTGGGTTCCCCGGCCGGCGACTTTCATTTTTTGGATGAGGCTGCCGCAGATTGGACAGGGCTCGCCATTACGGCCGTAGACCAGAGCCTGATCCAGATAATGGCCCCGGATCCCTTCTGCGTCAAGATAGTTGCGGACTGTGGAGCCACCCAGTTCGATGGATTGGCGCAGGACTTTTCGGATGGAACGGTGGAGCTTTCGTATTTCAGCTTCTGTCAGGCTATGAACTCTCCGGTCTGGCATGATCCCGGCCAGGAACAAGGCCTCGTCGCAATAAATATTGCCAATACCGGCCAGAACCGTTTGATCCAGGAGGGCGGCCTTGATAATAGTACCTTTCCGTCTCCCCAGCCTATCTTTCAGGCGGGCGGCAGTGAAGTCCTGCTTCAATGGATCAGGCCCCAGTTTCGATAAAAAGGCGTCTTGTTCCAGTTCGGCTCTGGGGAGGATCTTGATCCAGCCGAATTTACGGAAGTCATTGAAAAACAGGCTGGATCCATCGGAAAAGTCGAAGCGGACCCGGGTGCTTTGATTCGGGAAAGGACCATCCTGGCCAGCTGGCTGAAAGACCAGCTGACCTGTCATTTTCAGATGGATCAACAGGGTGCTGCCCTGATCCAAGTGGATCAGGATGGCTTTCCCGCGCCGGGCAGAGGCCACGATGGAGGCACCAATGGTCTCATCCACCCCTGAGGCAGGGTTGGGGAAGGACTTGGCCCAATTCCAGGAGATGGCGGCGATTTTTTTAGTCTGGATCAGGCGGTTTAGGCCTGTCACAATAGTTTGTACTTCCGGCAGCTCGGGCATTTTGGTCTCCTCGGTGAAGGCATCGCCCAAAGGGGCGGTTGAAATGGGGGATTTGGCTGACAGCATCAGACGTTGCCCAAATGGACGTTGTGCAAATATTGTTTGGCAATGGTTTCCAGTGTTTTCAGGGTATGGATCGGCGTGGGCGGCTTGTCCAACATTCGGTAAGCCGGGAAAAAGCGGGACAGATGGAGGGGGATATCCGGCGACAGGGAGGCCAGCCACTGACAAAGGGCGGTCATTTCCTCCGGACTGTCATTGGCGCCGGGAATGACCAGTGTGGTCACCTCCACATGGACGGATTTGGCAGCGGCAGCGATGGAGTGTTTGACGGGCTGGAGCCCGCCGCCCATTTGCTCATAAAAATCTTCGGTAAAAGCCTTCAGGTCAAAATTAAAGGCATCCACGACCTCCAGGAGGCTTGCCAAAGTTTTTTCCGTGGTATAGCCATTGGAGACGACGACATTTTTCAGCCCCGCCTGATGGACCAGACGGCCGGTATCAATAATATATTCGGGGCAAATCGTTGGTTCGTTATAAGTAAAGGCAACCCCGATATTGCCCCGGGCTTGGAGTGCGATGGCTTTTTCCGCCAATTCCTCCGGTTTGAGATCCACGCCCAAGTCATGGCGGAGCATGGCGATCATATGATTTTGGCAGAAGGTGCAGCGCATATTGCAGCCGTAGCTTCCGTAAGAAAGGATGGTGCTTCCCGGATGAAAGTGGTAGAGAGGTTTTTTTTCGATGGGATCCAGGTGCAGGGCGGTCACTTTACCGTAATTCAAGGGGTAGGAGGAACCGTTCCGCTCCGTCCTGCCGCCGCACCGGCCCACCGTAGATTCCGTGAGCCGGCAGTAATGAGGGCAGACTCCGCAGGTGATCATTCGTATCTCACCACCTGAAACCGCTCCAAAGAACAATCCTCATCCGGTCCGATGCCTGCCTTGCTTTTGGCGATCCGGACCTGCTCTTCCACCGTGTCGACTCCGGCCAGATTTGGCAGCAGGAGACCGCGGCGGCGGCCTTTGGTCACAATGACCCCGTAGTTGACAGGATCCAGCTCCTCCATACCGGCAATGGCTTCCGGCGGTGCCAGGACATCCACGGAACAAACCAGCTCCGGGAATTCCTCAGGGGTGACCGGAAGAAACCTTGGGTCAGCCAAGGCAGCTTCCAAAGCGTTGCGCCTGACCTCTTCGGCAATCGAGGCGGTGGTGGGGGCGATGGTGCCGATGCAGCCCCTCAGCTGGCCGGCTTTTTTCAGGGATACGAATACCCCGGCCTGCCGGTTGAGAAACTCCGCCGGGAGGTTATGATCAGCCTCATATTGTTTAAGGTTGAATGGTTGATGGTTCAATTTGGCAGAGATCACCGCCAAAGCCAGGGAAACCAGGGGGCTGGCAGCCTGCCGCTGGAGTTGCGAGGCCTTGATAAGCTCGGAACGGTATTGATGGAGAAAGTTGCGCCCTTCGTCGCGCTTTTCCGGATAGATCCCCACAACTCCATAACCAACCCCAAAGGGACCTTCATAACTGAACTGTCTGGTCCTCACCGAGACCCGATCCAGACTTCCCGCCATGATGGCGAAGGAGCGGTGGCCGCATTCTCCGGCACCTTCCACAATTTCCGGGTCCATGGTCAGGATCTCCTTGAACGTTCCGCCGGCCAGGATCTCCATGATTCGCTGGTCATACAGGGGTCCATTGGGGTGGAAGCCATAGGGCCCATCGGCTTTCAACCGGTGGGACAAATCGCCGGAGGCGATAAAAACACAGCGCCGGTCAAGCTTTTCCACGGCGTGCTGGATGTGCATGCCCAGCTGGTAATGCAAGGGGAGGTCCAGTCCCGACAAACCGATCCGGATGATCCGAAAGTCCTTGATTTCCTGCCGGATGAAGTAAAGGGGCACGAAACTGGCATGGTCCAGGCTGCGGTCACGTTCCCCCTCAGTGCCGCCGGGGAAATCGGCTTTTTGGAGGATCGCTGACAGTTCGTGGATCAATTCAGTGTCGTAAGCTACCTCCATGGCAACCTCCGGGGCGCCGAAGCCGGCTAAACTGCCCTTGCCGCTTTTGCCCGGGGCGATATGGAAGTAATCCTGGTATAAAGTGAGGTGGGGGGTGGTCAGGATGATGGTAGCGGGTTTTTCGGCAGCGATTTCCCTGGCAATGGTATGATAAGCATCAGCAGTTTGCGATATCTTTCGTTCTTCACCGCGGCCGATCTCTGGAATGATAATGGGCGGGTGGGGAACACTGTATGCAGCGATGATTGACAACGTCATCCCCTCCTTTGGGTAAATTGGCAGGTTCAATTGGCAGGTTCAATTGGCAGGTTCAATTGGCAGGTTCAATTGGCAGGTTCAACGGGCTCTCAGAACTTACGGTCAGAGCCTTTAAGCCCCTGGGTGGTTGATTCTTTGAGCCATACCACTTTTCTTAATTATAAGTCTTTTAATGGTCTTATGGCCATTCTACAGAAAAGATTCAAACCTTTGTCATGGACGGGTCACAACCGCATTTATCCTTGTCTGATCCCTTCGGGTCATCTCCTGTCCGGTATACAGAAAAGGTCTGGGAGACCTGATTTTCTGATGTATGCCGCCCCGAGGCGCTTTTTAAGTCATTTTGGACTGGGGTGTGCTATGAGCCGATGGCTTACAGAAGCCGGTTTGTTCCGGGCGGATCGGGCTGTCAGCAGCTTATTTAGAGATAATTCCGGAAATGTTAATATTAACTTAATTAAATGGTGCAATACTGGGCTTAGGCAATAATTTCCAAAGTAAAGACAATCAATTAATTTTTAAGCGCTGGATTAAGGGATGGATGTTCTATAATAGAATTTAATTAAACAATGGTTCCAAGGGATGACTTCAGGAAAGGCGGTGATTTGATTTATGAAATATAAACGGGTCAGTATTGGGCTGTTATTGCTGCTGATGCTCACTTGTTTCCTCCTGCCGGCAAAGGCGGCTTATGCTGCTGAGTTCGGGATCGACAAATATGAAATGCTCTATGAGGTACAGCCAAACGGCGATGTCTTTGTGACCGAAGATCTGACTTATAATTTCTCCGGGAAGTTTAACGGCATCTTCCGGGATATCGATTCGGATGGAACGGATGGTATCGATAATGTCAGCGTTTCAGTTCTGGACAACGGCGCGGAACGGGAAATCTATATGATCGATGAGGGCCTGGGCCGGCAGGGGAATTTTGAGTTCTATCAAAACGGTCCGGGGATCATGCGGCTTAAAATCTACGAAGCCTCCAACTCTGAATTGAAAACCTTCAGGCTTCGCTTTAATCTTAAAAATCTGGCCACCCGGTACGATGACATCGGCACTTTGAACCGTAAAATCGTTGACCGGAACTGGCAGGTGCCATTGAAGAACGTCTCTGCCACCATCAAGATACCGGAAGGCAGCGCCAAGGCGGATCTGAGGATCTTCTCCCACGGGGACTTGACCGGCTGGGATGAGATCATCGACGGCAGCACATATAAAGTGCAGGTGGCGGAGGTCAACCCGGGGGAAACCGTTGAGACACTGGCCATTTTCCCCAAAGACCTGATTGCCGATTCCCCGCGCTACGTCAATGAGACCAGGCTCCCCACCATCCTGGCGGAGGAGGCCGTCAATGCCGAACGGGCCAATCTGGCCAGAGAGGAAGCCAAACGCCAATATGAGGCGATGCTGGAAGCCCAGCGGCAAAAAGATGCCAGACTGGCTTTGGGCAAGACCTTTACCCCCATCCTGGCAGCCCTGGCGGCAGCGGGTCTTGGGATCATCGGCTTTGTCCTCAATAAATTCGGGAAAGAAAAGAAGCCGAATTTTCAGGGGGACTACTACCGGGAACTGCCCGGCGACTATACACCGGCAGTAATGAGCTATCTTATGTTCAACAAGCAGACAGAATCGAAGGATATCATGGCAACTCTGATGGATCTCTCCCGAAAGCGGCTGATAAAAATCGAACCGGTGGAAGTGGTGAAATCCTCGCTTTTCGGAGATCGGACCGAAACGGACTATCAGATCAGCACCACGGGTGATCTGAGAGAATTTGACCGCCTGGCCAAACACGAGAGTTTCCTCTACAAGTGGTTCATTGAGGATTTAGCCGGAGGAACATCCCTCACCATGGATGATTTGGAGGCCATGCTGAAAAAGACCGGCAATGCCAAACAATTCTCCAGGGATTATGACCGGTTCAAAGGCCATATTATGGACAGCGCAGTCAAGCAGCATTTCTTCGAGGCGAATTCAACCAGGGGAATCGGAATCTTCTATCTGATCGCTTTGCTCCTGATCGGCCTGGGCGTTGGAGCCATCGCTGTCTTCGGCAATTTATTAGGTATCGCGGTGATCCTTTCGGGCTTAATGATCTTTGCGGTCAACGGCTTTGTGTCGATGAAACAAAAGCTGACCCAGTACGGTGCGGATCAAACGGCAATGTGGAAAGCCTTTAAAAAATTCCTCCTGACCTTCTCGAAACTGGATAAGGCGGAACTTCCGGCCCTGACCATCTGGAACCATTACCTGGTCTATGCCACTTCTTTAGGCATCGCCAAGGAAGTCATCGAACAGCTGCCCTTTGTTTATTCCCAGGCGGAGCTGCAAGGTGCTGCCACAGGGGGATTCTATCCCAATATGTATTATGGCGGCCATTTTAACCGAATGGACAACGCCATCCACACGGCAGTCCAGACAGCCGTCAATACGACACGGGTTCAGCAGATCGCCACATCCCGGCGTTCTTCCTCAGGCGGTTTCGGCGGCGGTTTCTCCGGAGGATCCTCCGGGGGATCCGGCGGTGGCGGCGGCGGCGGAGCCTTTTAAGGACAGGCTCCATGTCAAAATTCGGCGGAACATCCCATCCGGATCAAGCATAGGCTTGGCCTAACCAGGGAGCAGATACAATCAAAATAAACATTATCAAAAAATTAATCAAAATATGAAGGAAAAGGAGATCGTTATGGAAGTTGCTTTAGTAATTATCGGTGCAGTAGTGTTGATCGGACTATTTGTTATGTCCATGTACAACGGCTTGGTTTCGTTGAGAAACAACGTCAAGAATGCTTTTGCCCAGATGGACGTACAGATGAAGAACCGGGCGGATCTTATCCCTGGCTTGATCGAGACGGTGAAGGGAGCAGCCGGCCATGAAAAAGGCACGCTGGAAGCAGTGATCAAAGCCAGAAGCCAGGTTTTGAACGCAGCCACCCCGGAACAATCCATGCAGGCCAACAATGAAATGACCTCAGCTTTGAACCGGTTGATGGTCCTGGTGGAAAATTATCCCGACCTGAAAGCCAATTCCAATTTTCAACAGCTGATGGCAGAGCTGCGGGAAGCCGAGGAAAAGATCAGGTACTCCAGACAGTTCTACAATGATACTGTGGAAAAGTACAATACCAGAATTCAGGTTGTACCCACCAATATCGTTGCCAACATGTTCGGCTTTACCCCTGAGAAGTTCTTTGAGATCGCCCAGGCCGACCGGGAGGCTCCCAAGGTGGATTTCTCGAATCTTTACAATGCCGATAACAGCGGCCAGGGTAAGACTGACACCAAGACACCTCCCGTGGTATAACACAACAAATGATTTAGCATAAGACATAGTATTTAAACATAAAAATCCCCTGATTCTTGGAATTGGGGGATTTTTATGTCCATCTGAATAATAAAAAAAACGTACACAAAAAATTAATGGATCAGGCATTTAACCTGGATATTCAGCGGTGGTCTAATCAAGTCGCGAATCAATTTGTTTATAATTTATTAATTATTTCCAAAAAAACGAGTTTTGTAAACCTTAACGGCTTATAATTGAACTATCAATATTATTGTGAGGTCTTATACATGCAGCTACAAAAGTTTTTCACGAAACAAAAGATGATGAGGACAGTATTGTACACGATGGTACCGATCTTTCTGTTCTCGATCTACCTCTTCGGCTGGAGAGTCCTGTTGGTGCTTGCCGCTGTAACCGTTGCAGGGTCTCTCGCGGAATTGTGGATCATGAGGATGATCAACAAGGAGAAGGCCAAGATATCCGAGGCTGTCCTGGTCTCCTGTGCGTTGTACACGCTGACCCTTCCGCCATCGATTCCCCTTTGGATCGCCATCGTAGGTATCTTATTCGGTGTCATCATCGGAAAATGCGTGTTTGGCGGGTTCGGCCAAAACATCTTTAATCCGGCCCTGGTGGCAAGATGCTTCATCTATGTCAGTTTCCCCATCCCCATGACCGTTGCCTGGACCAACCCGTTTACCGGAATACCCGGCGGCTTCCTCCGATGGACCGGCGGGGTTGATATGGCATCCTCCGTCACACCCATGATCAACATGGAGATGAACGGTGTGGGAACCAGTCCCATCAACCTCCTGATCGGCAACATCGGCGGTTCAATGGGGGAAACTTCTGCACTCCTGATCATCATTGCCGGGATTTATCTGATTTACACCAAGACCGCCAGCTGGAAGATCATTGCCTCGGTCATTGGATCAGGCTTCCTCGCCTCCACTCTGTTCTACTTCCTGGACCAGAGCAAATACGATCCCTTCTTCAGCATATTGTCCGGAGGCTTTTTATTCGCCGCCGTGTTTATGGCGACGGATCCCATCTCAGCGCCATCCCGGGATACATCAAAGATCATTTATGGATGTCTCATCGGAATTCTTGGCATGGTATTGCGGACCTATTCCCTGTTCACCGAGGGGATCATGTTTGCGATCCTCATCGCCAATTCCTTTGCCCCGCTCATCGACCGCAACATTAAAATCATGGAAAAGAAGCAGAAGGAAAAATTGGCCCAGGGAGGTGCAAAAGCATGAAAAAAGGGTATCTCTACACCATCGTCTTCACGATGCTGTGTGCCGCGATTTTTACTGCGGTGCTGGCCTTCGCCCAAGGGTCACTTACGCCCAAAATCATTGAGAATCAGACCCTGGCGACCAGAAAAGCCATCATCTATGCCTTTGATATGAAAACGGGGGAGACCAACGAAGCGATCAACCAGGCCTTTGAGAAGTATATCAAGCCTGATCCCAAAAACGGGGTTGATGCATTTGTCCAGGTGGATGATTCGGGCAATCCTTTGGGGTATGCCTTCCCGTTTAGCGGCTCCGCCCTCTGGGGGCAGGTCAAAGGCTACATTGCTCTGGATACAGAGTTAAAACAGGTCAAGGGCCTGACATTTACCGAACAGAATGAAACTCCCGGGCTGGGGGGCAGAATCGATGAACCTCCCTTCAAGGAGCAGTTCAGGGGCTTGACCCTGCCGGAAGGTGGACTAAAATACGGAAAGGTCGGAGACAAGCAGATCGATGCCATTACCGGCGCTACCCTGACTTCAAATTCCGTGATCAAAATACTCAATGATGTTACAACCAATGTCATTGCGAAGTGGGGAGGCAATTAATGGCTACTGAATCTGTAAAAGAAGTAATTGAACGTAATGTTTGGAAAGATAATCAGGTACTAAGACAGATCCTGGGCATCTGCTCCTCCCTGGCGGTCACCAACCGGATGCAGAACTCATTGGTCATGGGCCTGGGGCTGATGTTTGCCACTGCCCTGTCCAGCCTGACCTTATCCGCCTTAAGAAACCACATACCGCAAAGAGTCCGGATGATTATCCAGACTTTGGTCATCGCCTTCTATGTCATCATCGTAAACATTGTACTTCAGGCCTTTTTGCCGGATGTATCCAAGCAGCTGGGACCCTATGTCGGGTTGATCATCACCAACTGCATCATCATGGGCCGGGCAGAGGCCTATGCTGCCAAGAACCCGCCCCTGGTTTCCATGCTGGATGGCTTGTTCGCCGGAGCGGGCTATACCGTTGTCCTCCTGGCCATCTCCGTGATCCGTGAGACCCTGGGTTTCGGGACCGTGTTCGGAATGAAGCTCCCCATCAGTTTCACCCCATGGACCATCATGGTCATGCCGCCGGCCGCTTTCTTCATCATCGGCATATTTATCTGGGCGTTGAATAACTACCAGACGAAGCAGGAACAGAAGAAGGGCATCGTAAGATCCGGCAGCCTGACGATTCAGAAAAAAGAAGGGGGTAATTAGGCATGGCAGCAGCACCAAATATTTCACCCATCGTCATATTCTTTGCATCCATCGTTACCAGCAATATGATCCTGTCCAACTTCCTGGGGATGTGCTCCTATCTCTCCGTATCCTCGGAGTATAAGACGGCCACGGGTCTTGGCAAGGCCGTCGTCATGGTCCTGGTCATCACCAATACCGCCAACTGGCTTTTGTATAAGTTTGTCATCGTACCGCTGAAAATCGAATACCTCTCCTACATTATTTTCATTATGGTGATAGCGGCCATTGTTCAGATTCTGGAAATGTTCATGGACCGGTATCTTCCGGACATGCATGCCAAATTGGGCATTTTTCTGCCCCTGATCACCGTAAACTGTGCGGTCCTGGGTGCCACATTGTTCCAGGTCATCCGGAATTACAGCTTTTTACAGACCCTGTTATTCAACATCGGGTCGGGCATCGGCTGGTGGATGGCTATCTGTATGCTGGCCGCCGTCCGGGAAAAGATGACCAGGAACAAATTGCCCAACGGACTGCAGGGCGTTGCGATCTCCTTCATCATCACCGGGATCATGGCGCTGTCGTTCATCGGATTCTCCGGAATCTTCACAATTCAGTAGGGGGTATTCAGCATGCTGCTTGATGTATTAAGGACTACGTTCAGTTTGGTGGTGATTTCAGGCGCATTGGCGATTATTATTTCCATTGCCGAAAGATACCTGAATAACTACGGGGAATGCAAATTAAGTATCAATGACAATGCCATGGAATTTACCGTCCAGGGCGGAACCAATCTTCTGCAGACACTGGCCGCCCAGAAAATATTCATCCCTTCAGCCTGCGGCGGCAAAGCCACCTGCGGTCTGTGCAAGCTCCAGGTACTGGAAGGGGCAGGACCTTTGCTCCCCACGGAAGAACCCTACCTGACGGAAAAGGAAAGACATGAAAATTACCGGCTGGCCTGTCAGATCAAGGTCAAAACCAACATGAAGCTGGTCATACCGGAAGAGCTCTTCAATATCAAAGAGTATGTGACCAAAGTCGAGAGCCTTAAGGATTTAACCTACGACATCAAGGAAGTCCGCCTGGCCCTGGCGCCTGGCGAAGAGGTCAGTTTCAAAGCCGGACAGTTCATGCAGTTCTATACCAAACCTTACGGGAAAGTCACGGAGGAGGTTTTCCGAGCCTATTCCATTTCTTCTCCGCCCCAGGACACGACCCATCTGGAGTTCTGTATCCGGCAGGTACCTGAGGGCATTTGTACGACCTATGTCCATACTGCTTTGAAGCAGGGCGATGAAGTCAAGCTGTCAGGTCCCTACGGAGACTTCTTCTACCGGGGCAATTGCGATACCATGGTCATGGTTGCCGCCGGATCAGGTCTGGCGCCCATGCGGTCCCTGATCTATGACAACCTGTCCCGAAAAGTTGACGTTAAAATGGTGTTCTATTTTGGCGCCCGCTCGGAGCAGGACCTATATTATGTGGAGGAATTCACCAAGCTCGATCAGGAAAATGAAAACTTTACCTTTATCCCCACTTTGTCCAGACCCGAAGGGGAATGGAACGGGGAAAAGGGCAGGGTAACCGATCTGTTGGATCGGGATCTGGCTGATGGTACCGGGGCTGCCAACAAGGAAGCCTACCTGTGCGGATCACCCGGATTCCTGAAATCGGTCAATGAAGTTTTGGTCAAGAAGGGCTTTGATAAAGAAACGCAGATCTACTATGACGAATTCTAGGAGGCTACAATGAAAGAAAATCCGGCAAACAGCGAAATCGTAAAAAATATGCAGCCCGGCACACTTTACCTGGACGGCTTTTTAGGGGAAGATACCAGGAGCCTTGACCGAATCATCGAGGATGATCGGCTGGCCCTGGAACGGCTCAATGTCACTGCATTGGATCTGGGCAAAAAGATGCGAAAATTGACCCTGAAGGGCATGGAAGCCATGGGGGATCCGGTGGAGATCGACGGCTTTGAAGTGGAAGTGACAGAGTACATGGGTTACGCGCTGTGTCCGTTCAAAGATAATCGAAAAGCCGGCAAGCGGATCACCGATGTGGTGGATCTGAAAACAGGTGCCCACATGAGCTGGACCGACATTGGGATCCATTTGATTCGGGACCACGGATTCTTTCAGGGGGAAGGCTCGCCATTCCGCATCGATCCGGAAAGCCTGGCAGTGTTCCTCCGGTTGACCGGGGAATAGTTAAGGCAGCACCCGCAGCGTCAGCGGAAATTAATAAAAGCAATAAAAGCAATAAAACCATGACCTCACCGCCGCTGATGGCTGTGAGGTCATGGCTTTTTCGGAGGAAATAACCCGGAGGAAATTATTGTCTGCGGCCGGTTAAGCCGGCGTCTTACTTATAGCGGGGTACCAGGCCGATTTTCTTCTGCATTTTCCGTAAAGTCTTTTGGGCTTGGTATTCCGCCTTATCGGCACCTTCCCTTAAGATCCCCTCCAGCTCGGACTTGTTGACCGTCATGAAGTCATTGATCTTCTCCCGGATCGGCGTCAGTTCCTTGATCACCATGTCGGCACAGGCTTCCTTGAATTCCTTGTAGCCGACGGTTTTGAAATCATTGACCAGACTGTCGATTTCTCGGCCGCTGATTGCCGCCATGATCGTCAGAAGATTCTTTACCCCTGGCTGATCATCGGAATAATTCACCACACCCACTGAGTCAGTGACTGCCCTGGACAGCTTTCGCCGGATGACCTCAGGTTCATCCCGCATCAGGATGTAGCCGTTGGGGTTATCCGAGGACTTGCTCATTTTTTTCTCGGGATTTTGCAGATCCATGATCTTGGCTCCGCTTTTTGGGAGCATGACTTCCGGGATGGTAAACGTATCGGAATACAGGTTATTGAAACGCATCGCCAGGTCCCGGGTCAGTTCCACATGCTGTGACTGGTCCTGACCCACGGGGACATAGTTGGCCTGGTAAAGCAAAATATCCGCCGCCATCAATACCGGGTAGGTAAACAAACCGGCTTCAATGGCTTCTCCTTCTTTATTGGCAGTTTTCATTTTGTACTGGGTCATCCGGGAAAGCTCACCCATGTAGGCGTAGCAGGTCAGCAGCCAGCAGCACTCGGCATGAGCCGGTACGTGGGACTGGATGAAGATGGTACTCTTGTCCTTGTCGATCCCCGAAGCTAAATAAGTGGCGGCGACTTCCAGGGATCGCTTTCTCAGTTCTTCCGGTTTTTGCCGCACTGTGATGGCGTGTAGGTCAACGATGGAAAACACGTTGTCATATTCATCCTGGATTTTCACCCAGTTTTTTATAGCTCCCAGGTAATTCCCCAAGGTAAGATTCCCTGAGGGCTGGATCCCTGAAAATACGATCTTTTTTGCTTGCTTTACGTCCGGCTTTTTTTCATCACTCATTCTAAATAATCCCCCAAATATAAACATAAACGCCCCATGCCAATGCGCAGGGCGAAGGAACGCAGTGCCGCCTAAATTTTAGAAATGAGGCTGATCCGCCCATTCCGAGCCATGGTTCACATAAGGCAGGCATTATCAGCTGCGCCT
>CAZOTM010000010.1:0-8934 GCA_964582675.1 uncultured Clostridiaceae bacterium | reverse complement strand
GAAATGAGGCTGATCCGCCCATTCCGATCATGGTTTCCCTAGGGCAGGCATTTTCAGCTGCGCCTCATGCGATAAACATTTAAAAAAAGGAAAATGCCTTCACTCTCAGGCGGCCTTTACTCTCAGGCGGTCTTCACTTTAAGGCGCCATTCCTTGGCCTGCAGCGGGGTGATTCATGACTCAGGCCATCTCCGCCCTGACATTTCCCTGAACCTGTAACCCAAATTATATATCCTTAAAGGACTATTTTCAACCGGGAAATCCAGCCCGTTCCTGGGCTGGCCATCCGGAATCGTCTTTCTCCAAAGACTATAAGGAAATCATATGATAACTGCCATCGTTTTTATGCCGGTGCGTCGCTCGGTTCCGGGTGGACAGACCAGGCAAAATTAAAAAAAAAGGCGGCGCCTGAGGATAGATTTACCACCGGGAAAGTAAAGAGCTGTTCGACAGAATCGAACAGCTCGGTTTCAATTATCTTTCTCTGTTGTTTCTCTGAGCTTTTTTAGCTCTTCTGCAGTCAGGGCATCTAACGGGATCATTTTCAAATCCTTTTTCTTTGTAGAATTCCTGCTCGCCTGCAGTGAAAACAAATTCCTGGGAGCAATCTTTGCATACTAGGGTTCTATCTTCCATCTTGGTTCCTCCTGTGGCAACAGATAATAAAAACGTTTGGCTGCCTTGAATAGGACGGGACCTGTTTTTCATTTTCTGTAAGATATGAGCTAAGCTCAAGAGAATTATATCATGGTCTTTTTCAAAAAAAAAGTAGATTTTTGAAAAAAGGCGGTAAAAAATGACCGTTCCAAGAACAATCAATGAATGAGGTATTAACGGGAAAGAAATTTAAGCTAAACGTTTGCTATCCATTCACACCAATACTATAATTATAACAAACCAATTAAATACTAAATATTTTATAAGGGTGTGATTATCATGATACAGGTATTTATGAGCAAGAGAGGTTCCGGCAAAAGCAAACATATGATAGCCCATGCCAATCAATCCGCTAAAGACAGCAACGGTCATATCGTGTTTATTGATGACGATAACCGGCCGATGCATGAACTTGGCAGGGATATCCGATTCATTAACACGGAGAGCTTCCAGATTAATGATCTCAATACACTTTATGGTTTGTTATGCGGGATACTTGCTCAGGATTATGATGTTGAAAGCATATATGTAGATGGTCTGATGAGCGGCATGGATTTTACTGTAGAAGGGGCGGAAGGACAGTTCAATAAGTTGACGGCACTTTCCGATGACAATAAGATCACAATTTTCTTTGCTCTGAATGATAATGATGAGGTTCCTGAATTCCTCAGAAAGTATAAGGTTGAAATCGAATAATCGAATGAATCATAGGGAGGCAATCTGCCTCCTCTAATTTTTACCAAACGCCCCATAGGACAGTGACAAAATGTTAATAATAGTTCGCGCTGAGTTCGTATTTCAATAACATGGATTTTACATGCTTGTGATAGGTTATAATCAGATAACTTTAGAGGTGATAGTTTATGTTAAAGACAAAAATACGGGATTATCGAATGAAGCTTCATCTGAAACAGGAGGATCTGGCAAAAATGGTCGGTGTCCGCAGGGAGACCATTGTCCATCTGGAAGCGGGCAGGTATAATCCTTCCCTTAAGCTGGGCATGCAGGTGGCGAAAATTTTGAATGCAAGTGTTGAGGACTTATTTGTCTTTATAGAGGATGAGACATAACTGTCAACCAATCCCAAAAAAACAGGGGTGCATGGCGCACTCCTGTTTTTTTGGATTGGGCCAGTCCTGCGCTTTCGCCTGGCGAATGCAGCAAAACAGTAGTGAAACTCCGGGTATTCTTATATAATGAAAAGGATCTTGATCCATTGAAGTCTAGTAAAGTCTTTTAAGGGGGGGAACGATGAGAACCTATTTACAGCGTCTGGGGAAATCGCTGATGCTCCCCATTTCAGTACTCCCGGTGGTTTCGCTGCTGTTTGGGACCGGCTATGCCATAAATTCCACCATGTGGGGCAAAGGCAGCCTCCTGGCAGGCTTATTGATTAAAGCCGGCCTGGCGGTCATTGAGAACATTCCCATGCTGTTTGCGGTGGGGATCCCCGTGGGGTTGTCCAGGGAACGGGACGGCGTGTCTGCCCTGTCCGGTTTGACCGGATTTTTGCTCCTGCAGAATATCCTGGACCCTAAAAACCTGCCCGTTATGGGAAAGATGGATCCGGCGGTTTTCTATGCTGCCTTTGGGAAAATCAATAATGCCTTCATCGGTGTCCTGGTGGGGATTTTGGTTTCTGTTATTTACAACCGATTCAGCAGGACAGAGCTGGTTTCGGTGTTATCTTTTTTTTCCGGACGAAGGCTGGTTCCCATTCTGACGGTGTTTTTCATGATCCTCCTGTCCGGAGTGCTTTACTTTGTCTGGCCCATCCTCTACGGGGGACTCCTTTCCCTGGGGACGGCAATTTCTTCCCTGGGAGCACTGGGTGCAGGGATCTATGGGTTTTTAAATCGGCTTTTGATCCCGACAGGACTGCATCATGCGTTAAATGCGGTATTCTGGTTTGATACGGTCAATATCAACGATCTGGGCAATTTTTGGAGCAGTCAGGGGGTCCGGGGAATCACCGGCCGGTACATGGCCGGCTATTTCCCCATCATGATGTTCGGTCTGCCCGGGGCTTGCCTTGCCATGTACCACACGGCCAAACCGGAAAATCAAAAAAAGGTCGGTTCCATGCTCTTGGCCATATCCATTTCCGCTTTGGTTGTTGGCTTGACTGAACCCATCGAGTTCCTGTTCATGTTTTTATCCCCGCTGCTGTATTTGATTCATGCCCTGTTGACGGCTTTGTCCATGTTTATCGCAGCTTCCATGCACTGGACGGCTGGTTTCAATTTTTCGGCCGGGTTGATCGACTGGGTGTTGTCGACCCAAATGCCCATGGCCAATCAGCCTGCCATGCTCCTTCTTCTGGGCCTGGTCATGTTCATCTTATATTACCTGGTATTCCGCACATTGATCATCAAGTTGGATATAAAAACCCCGGGCAGAGGGGAAGGGGACGTTGATTTTAATGATCAGGGAATCGGCCGAATCGGAATAGGGACCTCCGCCAGTACGGAGGGTTTGGGAAAGGATGAAGCCAGTGCCCTGAAGATCATCGAAGGTCTGGGCGGGCTCGGCAATCTTCAGGCGTTTGATTATTGCGCCACCAGGATCAGGGCAGAGATTAAGGATGCTGGAAAAGTCGACCGGGAAGCCATCAAGGCATCCGGGGCAGCCAATGTCATGGTGCTGGACAAGTCCAACGTCCAGGTGATCGTTGGACCCAGAGTACAATTCATTTATGATGCCATGATCCGGATCAAAGCCGCAAAAGATCATGATACCCATGGAAGCAATGAAACCCATGAATCCTATGAAACCCTGGGAAACCGGTCAAATCCCTCGGGAATGGATATTTAATTTTAGGAGTGGGGCAGTTTTGATGGTCTAATTTTTGAATCGGCGAGGAATATTGTGATACTATATATTCATGAAAACATGAAATCATAAAAACCTACAATCATTTCATAAGTTCATAAACAGTGTGGAGGTAATAAAATGACAGTATATGAAGAACTTCAAAGACGGGGGTTCATTAAGCAGGAAACCCATCATGATGAGATAAAAAACATGGTTGAAAATGAAAAAATAACCTTCTACATCGGTTTTGACCCCACCGCGGACTCTCTCCATGTGGGCCATTTCATCGCCATGATGTTCATGGGCCATATGCAAAGAGCAGGTCACATCCCCATTGCCTTGATCGGGGCAGCCACTGCCATGATCGGTGATCCGTCCGGTAAAACCGATATGCGGACCATGATGACCAAGGAGACCATCGACAATAACTCACTGAACATCAAAGAGCAGATGAAGCGGTTCATCGACTTTTCCAATGGCCGGGCGATTATGGACAACAATGCCAATTGGCTGATGGACTTGAACTATGTCAATTTTCTGCGGGAGATCGGCGTGCATTTTTCGGTAAATAATATGCTTCGGGCAGATTCCATCAAGCTGCGCCTGGAAAAAGGCCTGTCTTTCCTGGAATTCAACTACATGCTGATGCAGGCTTACGACTTCCTGGAATTGCACCGGCGCTACAACTGCACCATGCAGCTGGGCGGAGATGATCAGTGGTCCAACATGCTGGCCGGCATGGAGTTGGTCAGGAAAAAGGCAGGCAAGCCCGCCTACGCCATGACCTGCACCCTGTTGACCAATTCCGAGGGGCAGAAGATGGGGAAAACCGTCAACGGAGCTCTTTGGCTGGATAAAACCAAGACACCGGTCCATGAGTTCTACCAGTACTGGAGAAACGTGGACGATAAGGATGTCATCAAATGTCTGAAGCTGGTGACCCTCTATCCCATCGAAAAGATCGAAGCAATGGAAACCTGGTCAGGGGAAGAACTCAATGAAGCTAAAAAGATTCTGGCTTACGAAGTGACCAGTCTGGTCCATGGCAAGGACGAGGCCGAGGCAGCCAAGACAGCGGCCGAGGCATTATTCAGCGGCGGCAGCGATCTGTCAACGGTTCCGACGATCAACCTCCCAGCCAGCCGGATCGGCACGCCGCTCATTGATATTCTCACCGAGGGCGGCGTATTCCCGTCAAAATCCGAAGCGAGACGGAATATCAGCCAGGGCGGAGTGACCCTGAACGAGGTAAGAATAGAGGATACAGGACGCATCCTGGAGGCATCTGATTTCATTGACGGAGCTGCCATGGTAAAGCGCGGTAAGAAGAAGTTCTACAGACTGGTTCTGGAATAGGACGTGCAGGTTGGCTCTTTATGCGATATCCGATCTGCACCTGTCGTTTACCCAGGACAAGCCCATGGGCATTTTCGGGGACGTCTGGCAGGACCATGATAAAAAAATCAATGACAACTGGCTGGAGATGATCAAGCCTTGTGACACGGTTCTGTTGGGCGGCGATCTGTCCTGGTCCATGACCCTTGAGGATGCAAACAAGGAACTGGACTTCATTGCCAGCCTGCCTGGCAGGAAAATCGCCATCAAAGGCAATCATGATTATTGGTGGAGTTCGATCAAAAAGCTCAACGCCCGATATGATAACTTTGATTTTATCCAAAACAACCATTTCGTCTGGCAGGATACGGCGATCTGCGGCAGCCGGGGCTGGGTATGTGAAGGCAGCGATAAGTTCAGCGATGATGACATGAAAATCTACCTGAGGGAAGGCATCAGGCTGGAAGCCTCCTTAAAATCCGCCAGGGCAGCAGGTTTTACTGACATCATCGCCATGATCCATTATCCGCCCTTCAACGAATACGGAGAAGCGTCCATATTCACCGCCCTGTTTGAGCAATACGGCGTCCGGAAGGTGATCTACGGCCATCTCCATGGGGTGGCACTGAAGAATGTCCTCCAGGGGATGCGAAACGGTGTGGAGTATATCATGACCTCCGGCGACTATCTAAACTTTCGGCCGCTCCTCATCGAACCCTAACAAGGACTGGCAATATAAAAGCGGTGGCGTAAATTAGTGAAGAGCCGCCCCAGGCATATCAATCAGAATAATCCCTGGAAAAAGGCAGAGAAAAAGCCTGGAAAAAATAAAATGAAACAAAACACAAAATAAACCGGAACCCAAAGCAGGACCCAAATTTTTAGGGTCCTGCTTTGGGTTGTGGGCGCGTAAATGAAAGCAGCACTGTTCCCTGACATGGTCAAGCCATCGTATTTCAGGTGTGCAATCGAGAAATGAAATATAAGTGAACAGTGGCAGTTGTGGTTGACATCCCAGGGGCAAACAATTAACGTGGAAGCACAAGGACACAAAGCTGGCAGTCCCTTGTGGGAAGGCTTTGCCGGAACTTTTGGGTTCAATAAGGGACAGCAGGTGAACATATGATTAAACATACCATGCTCAACATTTACCAGGCAGACGTTGAAAAAGGGGTGAAATTCTGGAAGAAGTATTTTGGGTTTCAGGAAATCGACAGCTTTCCTTTCGGGGACAGCACAGCCCATGTCCTCTCCCTGGGCGGAACCTACTCCATCACTTTTTTTGACAAGACAGAAATGCTCAAATATTCTCCGGAGGTAGCGGAGAATTTTCCGTCCATCCTGTTTACCCTGGATAACCTGGAAGAAGTGCATGGGGAGCTGAAACAGGACGGGTATTTTGTCAGTGATATCAGCCCCATGGGCAGCAGCCGGACCTTCTATTTCAATGACGGGGATGACAACTACTACGCTGTAAAGAGCGAATAGCTTAGTAAATTCCCAATTGAGTAACGTGGGAACAATCAAAAATTTCACGAACTGAAAAAAGCCTTCCCCGGAGGGCTTTTTTCAGTTGGAGGCACCATGTCGGTAAATCACGACCCTTGGCTGGGAAGAGTTTATAAATATTTGTAGTTTTTTAGACAAGCCGCTTTACTTTTCACCTTATTTATTTTAGTATTAAGATATTGCGATTATTCGATATATGAGGGAAACCATGGAAAAGGATTATAATCAATTTGATGAGGCGGCAGAATTTATCAAGGGGATAGCCCATCCTGTCAGGATCTGTATTTTAAAGGGCCTGGATGAAAACGGCGGGTGCAACGTCAGTGAGATGGTCAGTTGTCTGGGGCTTCCCCAGTCCACCATTTCGACCCATCTGTCCAGGCTGAGATCATTTGGCGCTGTGACGACGGAACGGCGGGGAACGGAAATTTATTACACGGTGTCCGATCAGCGGATCAGTAAACTATTAAAAGCCATAGGAGTGGAACATGAGTAAAAAAGTAATCATTGTAGGCGGGGTTGCCGGCGGAGCAACCGCAGCAGCAAGACTTCGCAGATTGGACGAATCTTTGGAAATCATCGTCTTTGAAAAGGGCGAATATGTCTCTTTTGCCAACTGCGGTCTGCCCTACCACATCGGGGAAGTCATCCCGGAGCGGGGCAGCCTGTTGGTTACAACCAAGGAAGCCCTCTGGGACCGGTTTCGGATCCAGGTAAGAAACCTAAGTGAAGTGATCGGTGTCGACACGAACCTTAAAACGGTAAGGGTAAACTCCCGTGATAAGGGGGAGTATAGCGAGTCCTATGATTACCTGGTGCTGTCTCCGGGAGCTATGCCCATGAAGCCCCCGATTCCGGGGATCAATCATGAGAGGATCCTTTCCCTGAGGAATATCCCCGATACCGATAAAATCAAGCAGCAAGTCGATGGGGGCATCAAATCTGCCCTGGTCATCGGCGGCGGCTTCATCGGCATCGAAGTGGCTGAAAATATGGTGGAAAGAGGCGTCAACGTGACATTGGTCGAGGCGGTGCCCCATATTCTGGCCCCCCTGGACACGGAGATCGCCATGATCGTTGAAAAGGAATTGCGGGATTATGGGATCCATTTGGTATTGGGGGATGGGGTGGCCTCCTTCTGGGGGGATGACAAAAAAGTCACAACAACCCTGGCCTCCGGCAAGACCTTCGAGAGCGATATCGTTGTCGCAGCCATCGGCGTGCGGCCGGATACGGCTTTCTTAAAGGACAGCGGAATCGAGCTGAACGAAAGGGGTTATATCAAGACCAACCCCGACCTGTCGACCAATGTTCCGGGGGTTTATGCCGCCGGAGATGCCATCCAGGTCATCGATTATGTAACCAAGGCTCCTGCCACCATCGCTTTGGCGGGACCGGCCAACCGGCAGGGCAGGATCATTGCGGACAATATCTGCGGCATGAACAAAACCTACAAGGGGTCATTGGGTACATCCATCCTTAAAGTGTTTGACATGACGGCGGCTTCCACCGGAAATAACGAGCGGCAGCTGGTGAGAGGCGGAATCGAATATAAGGCGTTTTATCTGCATCCCCAGTCCCATGCCACCTATTATCCCGGCGCCATGCAAATGACCGCCAAGATCCTGACAGATAAGGCGGGCAAGCTCCTGGGTGCTCAGGCGGTTGGATATGATGGGGTGGATAAATTGATCGATGTCTTTGCCACCACCATTAAATTTGGCGGAACCGTGGACGATCTGGCGGAATTGGATCTGGCTTATGCGCCGCCTTATTCTTCGGCTAAATCTCCGGCCAATGTAGCCGGCTTCATCGCCCAGGATTATTTTGAAAACCTGGTGGAGTCCAAAACCTTCAGCGAGTTTGATCAGACCTTCGATCCGGCCACGGATGTTCTCTTGGATGTCCGAGAAGTCATCGAAGTTGAAAATGGCGCCCTTAAAAATTCCATCAACATCCCGTTGAATGAATTAAGGGATAAAATCAGCGGTCTGGATAAGTCAAAAAATTACTGGGTCTATTGTCAAATCGGCTTAAGTGGCTATATCGGCGCCAGAATATTGACCCAGAACGGCTTTACGGCCTATAACCTGGCAGGCGGATATCGATTGAAATCTCTGGGAGAAGTAACAGAAACAGTTGAAAAAACCAAGGCTGATAAAGGCACTTCTCACAAAGGACCACAATTGGCCACCCACGAAGACGGCACTGCAGTGCTTGAACCGACCAAACCGCCGGTAAATCAGGAACCGGCCAAGGTGATCAAGGTCAATGCCTGTGGACTGTCCTGCCCAGGGCCTTTGCTCAAAACCAAGGAAGGCATGGATTCCATCAATCCCGGGGAAATCCTGAACGTCAAAGCCAGCGATCCGGGGTACTATGAGGATGTCAAAGCCTGGGCACGCCGGACCGGAACCGAAATCGTCTCCCTGACCAAGGAAAAGGGCGTCATCGATGCCAAACTCCGCAAAGTCGATTATGCCTGTGCGGTCCCAGACACCACGGTCAATGTCTGTGAACCCAAGAACAAAACCCTGGTGGTATTCTCCGGTGAGCTGGACAAGGCCATCGCCTCCTTTATCATCGCCAACGGAGCCATTGCCATGGGCGGCAAAGTCA
>CAZOTM010000009.1:6676-25287 GCA_964582675.1 uncultured Clostridiaceae bacterium | reverse complement strand
AAAGACCCTTATAGGGTCTGTGCAAACCGCCGGCTAAGCCGGCGGTATTGATTTGAGCAAATAGATTATTGTTAATCTGGGGTGATCAGATGCAAAATAAAATATCAGGCGGATTATGATTAACGTTTTAGTTTATTATGTTAAGGTTATCCTATTCCATTGGTATTATTTCCAGTGTTTTGGATTTATCTGGATTTGTTTGTGTCTGGTTAGGCTGGTTAGATGCCCCGGACTTCGGCTTTGAATTCCTTGGTGAGGCGCTTGATGATGCCGGCCATTTTGGAATCGATCTGCTCCGTGGTCATAGTAGCCTGATCAGAGCCAAAGTGGACGCGGAACATGATGGATTTTTTGCCGGTTGGGATTTGTTTGCCCTTGTATTCTTCGATGAATTGGATGTCCTTGACCATGGGGCCGATGAGTTTCTCGATATCTGCCCATGGGGTGGCTTCATCCAGGATGAGGGAGAGATCCTGTTCCACCAGGGGGAAGAGGGGCAGGTGTTCAAAGCGATTGGTCCGTGAGGGCAGTGGGGTAAGCTGGTTGATGTTCAGTTCAAAGGCTGCTGCCTGACCTTTCTTGATGCCGGCGCCATTTTTGGCTTTCAAGGACAGGAGTCCCAGGGAGCCGACGATCCGGTCACCGGACTTAATGTTCAGCCAGGCTTTCTTTTCTGCCCAGACGGGTTCTTCTTCCCGGGCGAAGGTTAAAGGTTCAATGTGGATCAGTTTGGCCATGTTCTCAATGATGCCCTTGATTTCAAAGACGAGGTCTTCGGCTTTGCTGCCCACGGTGACGCCGGCGATGTGTTTTTCCTGGAGGGGCAGGACTTCTTCCGGGGTGGAGGGGGAACTTTCGCCCGGTTTAAATACCTCGGTGGCTTCAAAGACCTTGAAGGTATCAAAATAGCGCTGGTTGATGACGATGGTCTCCAAGAGGCCTGGGATGAGGGAGGGTCTTAAGAACCGGGTTTCCGGTGAGGGCGGTGTGGCCAGGGTGATCAAATCATCGGTGGAGAAGCCGGCGGCTTGGATGTATTTCTCATCGGTCCAGGGATAGGTAAAGACCTCCTGGAAGCCGCAGCGGAAGGCCAGGTATTCCTTGATGTTCCGCTCCATCTGGAAATCCAGCTGCTTGATGGGCTGATCCAGAGTGATGACCGGAGGGATAAATTCAAAGTTCTCATAGCCGATCATCCGGGCGACTTCCTCCAGGATATCGTCCGGCAGGGAGATATCCCCGGTGGAGCGCCAGGTGGGGGCGGTGACGGTTAAGACTTCGCCGTTGGCTTCCGTGGTGAAGCCCAGGGGCTGCAGTACCCGCCTGACCTCTTCAAAAGTCACCGGATTGCCCAGCCGGACGGATAAGAAAGGCAGGGACACCTGGATGACCGACTGCTCGGTTTGGATGGGGTAGACATCGGAAAAACCGGTCATCTTTGACCCGGGGATGATTTGGGC
Organism: uncultured Clostridiaceae bacterium; assembly: GCA_964582675.1. Taxonomy (GTDB): domain Bacteria; phylum Bacillota; class Clostridia; order Clostridiales; family Clostridiaceae; genus JG1575. The sequence goes on along the minus strand of CAZOTM010000009.1, from coordinate 23,827 downwards.
AAACAGCTTCTGGGCCAGGCCCAGGGCCTGGTCAACCCGCTGGGTGTCGATGCTTTTTTCGTAGCGGATGGAGGCTTCCGTCCTAAGGCCATATTCCTGGGTGGTGTGGCGGATACAGGAGGGGGAGAAGTTGGCCACCTCCAATATGACCTCCCTGGTGTCCGGGAGGATGGAGTCCTTGCGTCCTCCCATGATGCCGGCCAGGCCCAGGGGCTCATGGGCATCACAGATCAGGAGATTCTCCCCGTTTAAGCGGAGCTCTTTGCCATCCAGGAGGGTCAGGACTTCTTCAGGTTTGGCGTTGCGCACGATGATCCCCTCTTCCACATGGGTTTTGTCAAAGCCATGGGTAGGCTGGCCCACTGCCAGCATAACGTAGTTGGAGATGTCCACGATGTTGTTGATGGGGCGCATGCCGACCCGGGAAATGGCGCTTTTCAGCCACAGGGGGGATTCACCCAGGGCCATGTCGGTATAGGCCACACCGGCGTAGCGGCGGCAGCGCTCCGGGTCCTCGATTTGGACCGGGCAGGGGGGGAGGTTTGGGTCAGCCTGGAATTTTGGCAGTTCCTTCAGCGTTCCGCCGTATATGGCCCCCAGTTCCCGGGCGATGCCATAATGGCCCCACAGGTCCGGCCGGTTGGTCAAAGATTTATTGTCGATCTCCAGGATGATGTCGTTTAAGCCGAGAATGTCGGCGATGGAGTCGCCGGGCTGGCAGTCCACACCGGCCAGGTCCACGATCTCGGTTTCGTGTTTCGGCGGGAAGAAGGTCTCCAGACCAACTTCACTGGCGCCGCAAATCATGCCCCAGGAGGTTTCCCCGCGGAGCTTGGATTCCTTGATCTCCACTGGTTCGCCCACACCGTGCCAGACCACTTTGGAACCAGGTTTGGCCACTACTACCATCTGGCATATTTCCAGGTTGGAACCGCCGCAGATGACCACCTTGTGGCCCTCGGGGCCAACATCCACGGTGACTTTTCTCAGTTTATCCGCCTGGGGATGGGGCTCCACTTTGACGATCCGTCCAGCCACGATGTTCTTTAAGGCCTCCCCGGGATTTTCCGTGCCTTCGACTTCCACGGTGCGCATGGTCAAGTCGTAGCTTAATTTACTCATGGTCAGATCTTCCGGAAGATCAACATACTCACGGATCCAATTTAATGACAGTTTCATGTTTTGCTCCTCCTATCTGAACTGATTTAAAAATCTTAAGTCGGCGCTGTGGAACAGCCGGACATCATCCACGCCGTAGCGCATCATGACCAAACGGTCCAAGCCGATGTTGATGTAGAAGCCGGACCATTCCGCCGGGTCCAATCCGGCGGCTCTTAACACGTTAGGCTGAGGCACGCCCCCGGGCATAACCTCAATCCAGCCCACCTGCTTGCAGACCCGGCAGCCCTTGCCGCCGCAGACATAGCACTTCATGTCGATCTCAAAACCGGGTTCCACGAAGGGGAAGAAGCCGACCCGCATCCTGACATCCACTTCATGGCCAAAGACCTTTTCCAGGATGGTTTTGACCAGGAGCTTGCCCGAGGCAAAGGAATAATCCTTGTCCACGATGAGGGCCTCGTATTGGAAGAAAGCTCGCTCATGCCGGGCATCGGTATTCTCGTTCCGGTAGACCCGTCCCGGATAAACGAACCGGGCGGGGGCGCCGTGTTTCTGGAGATACCGGACAGAAGCTCCCGTCAAATGTGGTCTGAGGGCCAACCGCTTGGCGCCCCGCTCATGCTCGGTGCCACCGATCCAGTAGGTATCCATGGATTCCCGGGCCGGGTGCTCCGGAGGGAAATTCAGGCTGTCAAAGGCATAGAGTTCGCTGGTGATTTCGTTTTCCGAAAAGACCTCAAAACCCAGGGACCGGAACGCATCGTTTAAATCATAGGCCATCTGAGTAATGGGGTGGAGCCCGCCGGAGATCGGGGCAAAGCCCGGTCTGGTCAGATCCATTTCCCCCTCAAAGGCGGAGCCGGCGCTGACGATCTCCGCTTCCCGCGTGTCCAGTGCGGCAGTGATGGCGGTTTTTAATTCATTCAGTTCCTTGCCCCGGCTTTTCCGTTCCTCCTGGGACAGGGCCCCCAAGGCCTTCATGGCTTCGGTCAGTTTGCCCTTTTTGCCCAGATAATTGGTGCGGACCTGGGAAAGCTCCCCCAGGGTTTTAGCCTCATTGATTTCCTGTAAATAACTATTCATTGTTTCAGCTTCCAATCATTACACCTCCAAAAAAATAAAAGCCCATGATAAATCATGGGACGAAAATTCGCGGTACCACCCGTGTTGCAATAAACATTGCCGCTCACTGGTCTTTAACGGACAACCCCTCCGGCACAGACTACATGTCACCTGCACAGCTCCCCGGTGAACTTCGCCCGCATTTGCACAGAAGACTTACAGCCAGTGATCTTCCTTCTCTTGGTGCTTAAACCCGGGTTACTCTCCGCATCAACGCTTTAACCACTTAATTTTAGACGAGAACCATTTTAATGTCAATCCATTCCGGAAACTCCCGAAATTCCATTCCGAAAACTCCGAAATTCAGCTTGAAAACTTCAGCTACCAAGATTCAAGTCCCGATACCCGCCAATTTCAAACTTGATCTGCCCTGATCCGATTAATCTGCCTTGATTCGCCTAGATCTCCATGTCAGAGACGTTGCTCCGGAAGCCTCCGGATCTTTTTGGGGAATGCCAAACCAGCTTTTTTTGTCTTTTATCGCCAATCTCATATAGATTGTGCCATTTGGTTGAAAAAATAAGCCTCCTTATTGTATGATAGAGGTACAGTAAAAACAGCCTTACCAACATTATAAATAAGTAAGCTTATTATTCAGCTATTATTATATTTTTTCGTTCCATTGGAGGTTATTGATGAACAGGGTGATTGTTAATATACAGGGGGTTGAGTATACCCTTAAGGGTGATGAGTCAGAAGAATATCTCACCGCCATTGGATTTACTGTGAACAAGATGATTGATACCATGCTAAAATCCAATAAAAAACTCAATACCTCATCCTCTGCGATCCTGACTGCCTGCAACCTGATGGATGAAAATATGAAGCTGGAAAAACAAGTGGAGGCTTTCTCGGAGAAGGAAACGGAATTCGCTGCGGAAAAATCCCGGTTGACAGCGGATATCAGCAAGCTGGAAGCAGCCTTGCTGGACAAAACTGCCGAGATCGAAACCCTTAAAGCCCTGGAGACCGACGCTTTAAAAAAGAAGGAAGAGGACAACAAAAAACTGGCAGCAGAAATTAAACTCCTCCAGGAATCCGTCCGGGAGTACCGGGACGACAATGAAAAGTTCTCCAAGGTCAACAAGGAGCTGAAGTTTGAACTGCAGTCCTATAAGTACAAAGTGCTGGATCTGCAGAATAAGCTGTTTGAAAACCAGATGAATATCGCCAAGGACAAGAAAGTGGCCAACGGAAAGACCAAAGCCGGCGAAGGCGAGTAATCCCCGTGGGCTGTAACCTGATCTGGCGAGATGGAGGGACCTGTAAAGGTCTCTTTGTTATTATTGGGATGTTCCATCTCCATGGGATCAAGGGTCTGAAAGAACCAGCCGCCCTGTTATCCATCGTCGGCGTTGTCAGTCTGCGGTGTCCACGGTCTGTGGTGTCCACGATCAGTGGTGGCTACCATCGGGGGAACCACCCCTATGCTATCAATAAAAGGAAATGAGAAAATTATGAAACCGGAATTATTGAGTCCCGCAGGGGACATGGACAGCCTGAAGGCTGGAATATATGGTGGCTGCGACGCAGTCTACCTGGGAGGACCGAAGTTCTCGGCCAGAGCCTATGCCACCAACTTCACCGAGGCGGACTTAAAAGGGGTCATCGATTACGCCCACACCTATGGGGTCAAAGTCTACATCACCATCAACACGCTGTTGAAGGACAGTGAGATCCCCGAGGCTTACGCTTACGCCGTCCGGGTCTGGAATATGGGCTGCGATGCCATCATCATCCAGGATCCCGGCCTGATTTACCTGTTGCAACGATTCAACCCCGGGATCGAGCTCCATGCCTCCACCCAAATGACCATCCATAACCAACCCGGGGCGGCATACTACACTGGGAAGGGGATCCGGCGGATCGTCTTGGCCCGGGAGTTAAGTCTGCCGGAGATCAAGGAGATCTCCCGGGAGATCGAAACCGAAGTCTTCATCCATGGAGCCCTGTGCATTGCTTATTCGGGCAAGTGTTTGATGAGCTCCATGCTCAGCGGCCGGTCCGGCAACCGGGGCCGCTGCGCCCAAAACTGCCGTATGCACTACCGCCTCACGGATGAAGGGGGGGAGGAATTGGCCGCCGGCTTCCTGATGAGCCCCAAGGACTTGAACACCCTGAAGCTGATCGGTCAGCTGACCGCTGCCGGCACCAAATCCCTTAAAATCGAGGGCCGGATGAAGCGCCGGGAGTACGTCTATGAGACGGTCAAAGAGTACCGCAAGGCCTTGGACGGAGGTTCGACCGACGATTCGGGCATCCGCCAGCTGTTTAACCGGGAGGGCTTCACGGAAGCCTTTTTACTCCGCAATGAGGGCCGGGACATGATGTCCTTTCACAATCCCAAAAATACCGGGGTGTTTCTGGGAACAGTCAAACACGGCGGTCTGCAGCTGACCGATTCTCTCCATCTTGGAGACGGCATCAAGAACGGGGAGACCGGCTTTATCGCCACCAAGCTCATGAAGGATGGGCAGGCCGTAAAGTCGGCCAGGGCAGGGGAGCAGGTCCAAATCTACCCAATCCGTTACAAGGACGGGGACCAGCTATATAAAACCAGCGACCAGGAGCTCTTAAAACTCATTGACGAAAAGCTAAACGAAAAATTCCCCAAACGCTGGGACATCCAATTGGAAACTGTGTTTGTCCCCGGCCGGGAATTCACCATAACCTGTGTTTTCCGGGGGGAGACCTATACCGTCACCGGTCCCATCCCGGAAGTCTCCATCAATAACCCCCTGACCGAGGAGCGGTTGATTGAGTCCTTAAAGAAGACCGGCGACAGTCCCTTCCAAATCACCGACGTCAAGTTTACGGCTTATTCCCCGGGATTCCTCCGAATTTCAGCTCTCAACGAACTGCGCCGGGGCCTGTTGGAGGAATTGGCAGCCTCCATGACAAGAGTGGACCACGCTGAAGAGGCGGCGGATGTCCGCCAGCTCCAGGCGGTTCGGGTTCTGCCCGCAGCGGCAGCTGGAGAGGTAAATTCTGGAGAAGGCAGCCCTGGAAATGCCGCCCCTGAAGAAGACAGCCATGGATATGCCACCACTGGAGATGAAATCCCAGGAGAAGCCACCCCTGAAGCGGCCGCCGGTGAACCAGGGGCAGCAGGGAGTGGGGGAGCAGGCGCAGTTTGGCCAGAAAAATTTGCCATCCTGTCGGAAAAGCCGCAGCTGAAAGCCTTCCTGGAGATCCCGGGGAATAAGATCATGCCGATCTTTTATCCCTTCCATCGGCATAGCGACTCCATCACCATGGCCGATGTAGAGGCCTTTGACAAGACGGGGCAGCCCTATATGGTCAAATGCCCGGAGATCATCCGGGGGGAAATGGGGGCGGTTAACGCCTTCATTGACGCCCTCCCCAATGTCCGGGGACTTTTGACGGACAATCCCGGGCTGTTCAAACGCTATGGGGGCAGCTTGCCCCTGATCGGGGACTATAAGCTGAACATCCTGAACAGCTATGGGGCTCCGCTTTATCCGGAAATCGGTTTGTTCTCTGTCTCCATGGAGATCAACGGGGATGAATTGAGCCGCTTAACGAATAAGGCCGCGTTTCTTCCCGTCGTCTACGGCCGCACCGAGCTGATGATCTCCCAATACTGCCCGGTTGGGGCAACGGTTGGCGGCGTGACAAAATCCACCCCCTGCTCCATGCCCTGTCGGACCCGAAAATTCAGCCTGACGGACGATAAGGGGGAAACTTTCCCCGTCATGACCGATCTGTTCTGCCGGAGCTACATCATGAACGGGAAGCCGGTGAACAATCTGGATCTCCTCCGTGAATACCGGAGGAAGGGGTTCCAAAGGTTTCGCATCGATCTGACCAACGAGGACTACCAAAGCGCCAAAGAGCTGCTTGCAGCATTCGATAAGGAGGAAAGTGTTACGGGGATAAACTATACCCGGGGCCACTATAAACGGGGCATCGATTAACACGCATCGCTATGAACGAAAAAAGTTTGATAAAACTGGAATTTCATAAAATCAAGGAGGAAGTCAAATCCGGCGCCGTTTCCGGAGCCGGCAAGGAACTGGTGGAGGGCCTCCATCCCCACAGCTCCCGGACAGAAGCCCTCCGGGCTTTGCAGGAGACCAATGAAGCGGTGAAGCTCATGGATTTAAAGGGGTCGCCGCCCTTTGAAGGCCTCTACGATGTGCGGGAGGGGATCTCCCGGGCGGGCAAGGGCAGTGTGCTGACGCCTGGGGTTTTGCTCCGGATCAGCAATCTTCTGCGCAGCTGCCGCCTCATGGTGAAATACCTCAAAACCGACGGCATGGATCCTAAGGCATTGCTGGATCTATCTTCCGGCATCACGATTTTGACCCAGTTGGAGGATGAGATCGCCCTGGCCATCATCGGCGAGGAGGAGATCAGCGATCATGCCTCCCCCAAGTTGGCCTCCATCCGCCGGGCGTTTAAGGAGAAGTCCGCTTCGGTGAAGGACCGGATCCAGGGCCTGGTCCGGAGCAATGGGAAGTATCTCCAGGATTCCCTCTATACCATCCGGGGGGACCGCTACGTCCTGCCAGTCAAGGCTGAGCATAAAAATGCCGTCCCCGGTCTCGTCCATGATCAAAGCTCCTCCGGCCAGACGCTGTTCATCGAGCCCATGATTTTGGTCACCTTGAACAATGAAATCAAGGAACTCCTCTTAAAGGAGAAGGCGGAGATCGAACGGATCCTCCGGGAACTGTCCGCCAAAGTAACGGAGCAGTATGGTCCCGTCCAGCGAAACAGCGAGATCATCTACCGCTTCGATGCGATCTTTGCCATGGGTAAGTATGGGGTCAAAACCGACTCCACTTGTCCCGCGGTCAAGGAAGACGGCACCTTCAACCTGATCAGCGCCCGGCATCCCCTGATCGACCCCAAACAGGTGGTGGCCTCCACCATTTACCTGGGCGAGAAATTCACCTCCCTGGTCATCACAGGACCCAATACAGGGGGCAAGACAGTCACTTTGAAAACCGTCGGTCTGCTCCATGCTATGGCTTTATCCGGTCTCCTGATCCCGGTGAATGATAATTCCCATGTCTCCTTTTTTAAGGAGATCTATGCCGACATCGGGGACGAACAGTCCATCGAGCAATCCCTGTCCACCTTCTCCTCCCATATGACCAACATCGTCCGGATCATGGAGCATGCCGATGAAACCTCCCTGGTATTATTCGACGAACTGGGTGCCGGAACGGATCCTACCGAGGGAGCGGCTTTGGCCATCGCCATCTTGGAGGAGCTCCGGGACCGCCAGACCCGGGTCATCGCCACCACCCACTATTCCGAGCTGAAGGCCTATGCCCTCCGGACGGAAGGGGTGGAAAATGCCTCCGTGGAATTTGATGTGGACTCCTTACGGCCAACTTTTCGTCTGCTCATCGGCGTGCCCGGCAAATCCAATGCCTTCCTCATCTCCAAACGGCTGGGCTTATCCGACGACATCATCGAAAAATCCCGGAGTCTGATCTCCTCGGATTCTCTGAAGTTTGAAGACCTCATCGAAAACCTGCAGATCAGCAACATCACCGCCAAAGAGGATGCCCTAAAAAGCCGGAGCATCCGGCGGGATTTGGAAGAGAAGCAGAAAGACCTTGATGAAAAACTCCGGCGGATCGACGGCCTCCGGGAAAAACAGCTCAATGATGCTAAGCAGCAGGCCCGGGCGTTCCTAAATGACGTCAAAGACGAAGCCGACGAGATCTTAAAGGCTCTTCGCAAGCTGGAAGCCACCGGCGGTAATACAGGGCTGCGCCAGGAATTGGAAGCCACCCGGCAAAGGCTTCGGGATGCCATGGAAATCGTGGAGGATACCGGCGGGGAACCGCCGGAGACAGACACTGCGCCGGATCTTAAACTGATTGCCAAAATCAAACCGGGAATGGAGTTCATGCATGGGGGCATCGGCCAGCGGGTCAGCGTCCTGTCCTATCCCGACGACAAGGGCAATCTCATGGTCCAGGCCGGCATCATCAAGCTATCTGCCAATGTGGCCGATTTGAAGGTCTCCAAGGAAATGACCAGGGACGTCAAAAAACGAAAAAAAGAAGTTCATCTGAACCTGAAAACCGTACCCATCTCCATTGACTTAAGGGGCCTGGATGCCGAGGAAGCCGCCTATCGGGCGGATCAGTATCTGGACGAAGCCGCCCAGGCCGGCCTCAATGAAGTGACCATCATCCATGGGGTAGGGACCGGTGTCTTGAAAAAGCGGATCAGTGAACTGCTGCGCAATCACCCCCACGTCAAAACCCATCGGCGGGGGGAATACGGGGAAGGCGGAATGGGTGTGACCATGGTGGAGGTGAAATAATGAAACTATTAATCAGTTCCTGTCTGTTAGGCAAACCGGTAAGATACGACGGGGGATCGAAACGGATCGACGGGATCGAACTCCTGGCCCGCTACCACGAGCTCTATCCCGTCTGTCCCGAGGTCCTGGGCGGTTTGGCGATCCCCCGGGAAAGCGCGGAAATCAGCGGATCAGCGGAGGATATCCTCAGGGGCCGGGATGGCTCAATTTTGACCAATACTGGGGTGGATGTGACGGAAAGCTTTTTGGAAGGAGCCGGCAAAACCCTGGCCTACTGCCAGGAAATGGGCATCACCGGGGCGATCCTCACGGATAATTCTCCCTCCTGCGGCTCCACGGCAATCTATGACGGGACCCACACCGGAAGGAAGATCCCGGGCATGGGCTTGACCGCCTGTCTCCTCCGGGAAAACGGCATCCGGCTGTTTACGGAGACAACCTGGAAACAGCTCCTCCCCGAAGACTGCGATTTTTTGTAAAAGAATGGCGAAACGCTCGCCTGATACCTTATACTTTGAGTGAGCCTTTGGATCAAATGGATAGATCAAATGGATAGAGCAAATGGATAGAGCAAAGGTATTGACCAAGGATACTGACGAAGGATATTGATGATCAACGGACCGAACAATGGATCGAACATTGGATCGAACAATCGATCCTCAATGAGACGTACCATGGAACTGGAACACAAATAAAACAATTATGGATGGGGGAACATCAAATGAATGAACGAGAAGTCAAGGATAAAGCCAGAGAGCTGTTGAAGCCGTTTTGCCGGGTCTGTCCCGAATGCAACGGAGTCGCCTGCCGGGGAGAGGTCCCGGGAATGGGGGGCAAAGGTTCCGGGCTGGCCTTCATCAATAATTATAAGCGGTTAAAAGGGATCGAACTCAAAATGCGGGTCATCCACGACATCAAGGAAGCGGACACTGCCTGCGAATTGTTCGGCATGGCGATGGCTCTGCCGGTTTATGCCGCACCGGTCACCGGCACCGTCTTCAATATGGGGGGCAAACTGACGGAATTGGAATATATCCGCAATGTCATCGTCGGCTGCCATGAGGCAGGCATCATCCCCATGGTGGGTGATTCGGCCCTGCCCAGCTTTCTGACGGATAACCTGGCGGTTTTGAAGGAGATCAAAAAATCCGGCATCGCCTTTATCAAGCCCTGGCCCAATGAAGAGATCCTCCAGCGGGTGGATTCGGCCATGGATTCGGGAGTGGGTGCCATCGGTGTCGATGTGGACGCCTGCGGCCTGGTCACTTTGAACATCCACGGCAAAGGGGTCTATCCCAAATCACCGGCTGAAATAAAAGAATTAAAAGACAGCATCAAAGTCCCCTTCATCGTAAAGGGCGTCTTGACGCTGGCGGATGCGGAAGCGGCCTATAACGCCGGCGCCGATGCCATTGTGGTTTCCAATCACGGCGGCCGGGTTCTGGATTGCGCCCAAGCCAGCTGCGATGCCCTGGTGGAGATCGCCGATGCTTATAAGGGCAAACTGACCATCCTGGTGGATGGGGGAGTCCGTGACGGGATCGATGTGTTTAAAATGCTGGCCCTGGGAGCCGATGGCGTCCTGATCGGCCGCCCCTTTGTGACCTATTCCTTCGGCGGTGGTGCCGACGCAGTCAGAGACTACGTCCTGAAGGTCAAATCCGAGCTGAAAGGGGCCATGCTGTTGACCGGTGCCCGGTCCTTAAAGGATATCGACCGCAGCATGATCGTTGTGCATAATTAATTGTCTGTAACAATTAAATGAAAGGCGGATCACCATGATTAAAAGTTTTAAGGAATTACGGGACATCAAACTGGTCAAACCGGCGGTACTGGCAGTAGCCGCCGCCGAAGACGATGTGGTCATCGAAGCGGTGCTCATGGCCAGGGCATCCGGTCTGGTCATTCCCGTGCTATACGGGGATGAAGCAAAGATCCAAGCACTCCTGGGGGATGTCCGGGATATCCAGATCGTTGGGACCAAGAGTCCGGAGGAATCCTGCCATTTAGCCTGCCAGGCGGTGAATGAGGATAAAGCCGATATGATCTTAAAGGGGCTGGTGGAAACCAAGATCCTCTTAAAGGAAGTCCTGAACAAGGAATTCGATTTAAAGCGGTCACCGATCTTATCCCATGTCATGCTCTATGATCTGGCCAAGTATCCCAAGCTGCTGTCCAATACGGATGGGGGGATGGTACAAAGCCCCACCCTGGAGCAAAAGGCCGAGATCATTAAAAACGCCGTGAAAGTCCACCACGCTTTGGGCATCCCCATGCCAAAAGTTGCCTGCGTCTGTGCCGTGGAAAAAGTCAATGAAAAAATGCCCTGCACCCTGGATGCCCGGGAGCTCCAGGCGATGAACCAGCGGGGAGAGATCACCGGCTGCCATGTCCAGGGACCCCTGGCCTTTGATCTGGCCATCAGCCCAGAGGCGGCCGCCCATAAAGGCGTCACGGGAGAAGTCGCCGGGGATGCGGACATCATCCTGGTGCCGGATATCGAAGCCGGCAATATATTGGGCAAATCTCTGACCTACTTTGCCGACTCCATCAATGCCGGCATCGTCATGGGGGCGAAATGTCCGGTCCTCTTGGTTTCCCGGGCGGATTCCGCCGAAGCCAAACTCTACTCCATCCTCCTGGGCGCCCTGGTGTCCGGGGAGCGGGCCGAGTGACCGGAAAGTTCAGCGATGGCCCCTTAACTGATCAACCATATGTGTCAGCCAAACTACTTGTCCGACGGACTGCAGCAGTAGCTGCGGTCCGTTTTGGCATGTCTTGATTATGTCCCTGTTCTTTGTAGGAAGCCTTTGTCCATTGCCTGAAAAATCGCAATCGGCTCTGGCAGAGCTGTGTAACGGGAAATCTGTCAGGGTGGGTGAACCGAACAAGCCGCTGCCATCCATGTTTACAGCCTATATTTATTGATGCCCCTGGCCCGCATAATTATTGACAACGCTTGAATTTATATTTATGCTTAAGAAAATAAACGGTTTACCCGTGAAAGAGGTGTTTTTTTGAACGCAATCATATCATTAGCTTTTATTTTCGTCGTTTTGGGCATCGGTGACATCATTTCGGTGAAAACCAAGAGTATCGTATCCATGCTCTTCACCTGTTCCGTCCTGTTCCTCATCGGTTTCTGGATGGGCGTACCCTTGACTTTGTTCCAGGATGCCCAGCTCTTCGGCATCGGTGCTCTGATGATCACCTCCCTGTTGACCCATATGGGTACTCTGCTGAATTTCCAGCAGCTCAAGGAACAGTGGCGGACCGTCATCATTGCCCTGTCAGCCATTGCCGGTATTACTCTCCTCCTCCTGACCGTTGGAACATTGGTCATTGGCCGGACTGCCGCCATGATCTCCGCACCCCCCATCGCCGGTGGTGTCATTGCCGGAATCAAAATGGCTGAAGTCGGAACCAGACTGGGTAATAACAACATGGTCGTCCTGGCCACCTTGCTCGTTGTCGTCCAGGGATTCATTGGCTATCCTTTAGCCTCCTGGGCTTTAAGAAAAGAAGCCGTGGTCCATCTGGCCAACCGGGGCAAAAATGCCGTGGATCTGGAAGATAAGGCAGTTACCGATGCCAAAGCCGCTGCAGCCGAAAAACCGGCGTTATTGGCTGGTTTTAAGAGTGAAAATATCATGCTGGCCAAAACCGCACTCATTGCATTATTGGCCACCTATATTTCCAGTGTTGTTACCGGTTTGGGTGTCCCCATCCTGACCTCCCTCTTCGACAAGAACATCCTGGCCCTCTTGTTCGGTGTTATCGCCGCTCAGGTCGGTTTCCTGGAAAAAGGCGTTCTGTCCAAGGCCAACTCCTTCGGCTTCGTCCTGGCAGCCCTGATGGCGGTCATTTTCAACAACTTGTCCAAAGCCACCCCGGCTCTGGTCATGGAAATACTCCCGACCATCCTCGGCGCCCTGGTTATCGGAACCATCGGTATCGTCATCTTCAGCTTTATCGCCGGCAAGATCCTTAAGGTTTCACCCTATATGGCCATCGGCATCGGCTCCTCGGCATTGTTCGGCTTCCCGGGAACCTTCATTGTTTCCAACGAAGTGGCGCGAGCAACCTCCAACGATCCCGAAGAGCAGAAGTATGTATTGGACTTCATCCTGCCCAAAATGCTGGTCGCCGGATTCATTACCGTTTCCATCGCCTCCGTCGTCCTGGCCAGCTTGGTCGCACCATACATCAACTAAGAGCTGTCCGGCTGAAAAATTGGCTGGCCGTAAAAAATCCCGGGATAACTTTCCCGGGATTTTTGTTACAATAGATGAAAGGACCTATCATGAAAGGACCTGACTATTTTAGACAAAACACAATGACAGACCATGAGTCATCCAACGAAACAATAAATGTCTTGAGCCATTATCAGTCCATAAAAAATCGAAACAGTAAGGATTAACCGAATACCGAACAGTAATGGGGGGACCAACATGGACATTAAACAGCGTGCCGGGGAAATCAAGGACTATATCATCGAGATGCGCCGGCATTTGCACATGAATCCGGAACTGAGTTTTGAAGAATTTGCCACCACCGATTTTATCGCCGGAGAATTGACCGGGCTGGGGATCCCTTATCAACGCTTCGAGGGCACCGGTCTCGTCGGCTGGGTCCAGGGCCGGGGAGAGGGTCCCTGCGTCGGCTTAAGGGCCGATCTGGATGCTTTGAACGTCACTGAGGCCACCGGTGCAGCCTACCAATCGAAAACCCCCGGGAAGATGCATGCCTGCGGCCATGATGCCCATGCCGCCATGTTGCTGGGGGCAGCCAAGATCCTCAATGAAGCGAAAGACTCCTTCAACGGGAAGATTGCTTTGATTTTCCAGCCGGGGGAGGAACTGGCCGCCGGTGCCAAAAAAATCATCCCTCAGGGGGACTGGTTTTCCCAGATGGATAACTTTTTCGGGATCCACATCTGGTCCCTCATGCCCTCGGGCAAAGTATCGGTAGAAGCCGGACCGCGGATGGCGGCGGGGGATATTTTTGAAATCAAGATCAAGGGCAAGTCCGGCCATGCCTCCATGCCTCATCAGGGCACCGATGCCCTCTTAATCGCGTCCCACATGGTGGTCAACCTCCAATCCATCGTCTCCCGGGAAACCAATCCCATGGAGCCTCTGGTCATCTCGGTGGGGACCATCAAAGCCGGCACCCGGTTTAACGTCATCGCCGATGAAGCCTTTTTGGACGGGACCACCCGGTATTTCTCCCGGGAGCTGGGCAAAACCATCGTTCCCTCCATGGAGCGGATCGTCAAAGGCACCGCGGAAATGTTCAATGCCACAGCGGAACTCAATTACCGCTTCATCAGCCCCCCGGTGATCAATGAAGCGGGATCCTCAAAAATTGCCGCCGGAGCAGCGGCGAAGATCATGGGGGAAGACGCCGTTGTGACCGAGTCCATGACCACCGGAGGGGAGGACTTTTCCAACTACATTGAGACCAAGCCGGGCTGCTTTGCTCTCCTGGGTTCAGCGGATCCTGCCAAGGGTACGGATTTTCCGCACCACAGTGCCCAATTCAATGTGGATGAAGATGTCCTGCCCCACGGCGCCGGCCTCTACGCCCAATATGCCCTGGATTTCCTGGCAGGCGGAGCCGTTTAGAAATCGCCCAATAAGTATCCCCTAGTCAACGGTGCAGATGCTGTCATCGGCTTCGTTGACTTTTCATATTCAGTTATATTCTTCCATTCACCGGGATTAAGATGCGGCGCTGTTGAACGAAGTCTTTCGATTCTTTTGGTTTTGGCAAGCCGATTTTATTGAATGGGGAGCTTCAGCTTTCAGGTAAACGTCCTGAATCAGACTGGATTGTTTTGAAAACGATTTATTATTGTCTGCCTTTGCGTTACAATCAACTTAAGTTAACTGCTTAAGCAGGTTGAACCAATAAAAAAGTTGAAGGAGGAACATTCAGTGGAAGAATTCGTGCATGCAGCCAAGGACGGGACGCTGTTGCGTCTGAGGAAGGACCCGGCAGCCTCTCCCAAAGCAGTGATTGTCATCGCCCATGGTCTGTGCGAGCACCTCAACCGCTATGACTACACAGTAGAACAGCTCCACCGCCATGGCTTCAGTGTCTACCGCTATGATCAGCGTGGCCATGGCAAATCAGAGGGTCCACGGGTGTTTTTCAGTGATTTCAGGGAAATGGCCGAGGACTGTAAGAGTGTAATTGAACTGGCCAAAGCTGACCATCCGAACTCGAAAATATTTGTCTTGGGCCACAGCATGGGCGGGGAGACGGTGGCGCTGTTTGCCACGCTCTATCCGGGACTGGCGGATGGGTTCATCCTCTCCGGAGCCCTGACCCGCTACAATAACCCGCTCATGGGCACTGAGTTCCCAATCCAGGCGCCCCCTGACCACTATGTGGACAATGCCCTGGGGGACGGTGTTTGCAGCGATCCCGCCGTAGTGGCGGCTTATGTCAATGATCCCCTGGTGGAAAAGAAAATCAGCATTGGGCTGATCAATGAAATTTATCAAGGGGTGGAATTCCTCAAAGCCAACGCCAAGAGCTTCACCGATCCCGTCTTGATTCTCCATGGCGCCAATGACGGCCTGGTTTCCTATCAGGATTCCCTTGAGCTGTTCCATGAGATCCCTGCCTTGGACAAGAGCCTCCGCATCTATAGCAGGCTATTCCACGAGATCCTGAACGAACCGACCCGCGATGAAGTCATTGCCGACATCACCCAATGGCTTGATAAACACCTCTAGACAGGAAATGGAAGAAGTTCTTGCTGCCAGAGGTGCTCACCTTAACGTCCAAACTCAAACGTTGACCGCACTATGATGCCAAATGGAACCACCCCCCATGGAGAGATGTTATTCACTCTCCATGGGGGGTGGTTGCTTAATTCGATTATTCGACCGTTATGCCAGGCTCAAGGGAAGATGGCTGATTTTTCTTAGCGGACGACGACCTTGATGCTTTCAACTTTGGGGTCTTCGGTGCCCTGGACATAAAGGCCGGTTTTTTTCAAATCATTGACATAGCGGACGATTTCCTCAGTGATGACTTCACCGGGGCACAGCACCGGGATACCGGGGGGATAGGCCATGAGGAACTCGCCGGAGACCTGACCCACGCTGTTTTCCAGCAATACGGAGGTTTTCTGGCCGTTGAAGGCCTCCCGGGGGATCAATACCTGTTTGGGGATTTCCGGGATATCCAGGAAGTCTGATTTGCGCTTGGCCTGGTTCATATATTCGGCGGAGATCTCCGTAAGCGCGGCGATTAATTTATCCAGGCTGTCTTTGGTATCGCCGAAGGAGCCCACTGCCAGGACATTATAGAGATCCGACAGCTCCACCTGAATGTGGTATTTATTGGCCAGGATCATATCCAGGTCAAAGCCGGTGATTCCAAGATCACGGCAGGTGATGCAAAGCTTGGTGGGGTCGATGGCATATACCCCCGGATTGCCCAGGAGCTCCTTGCCGTAGCTGTAAAAGCCGGGGATCTGATTAATCTTGTCCCGGGCATACTCCGCCAGGCCGATGGCATATTCCAACAGCTCGTGTCCATTCAGGGCGATCTGCCGGCGGGCGGTGTCAAGGGATGCCATTAAGATATAGGACGGGGAGGTGGTCTGCAACAGGTTCATGATGGCCTGGACCCGTTCAATGTCTACATAGCGAGTCCTGACGTGGAGGAGAGATCCCTGGGTCAAGGCGCCGATGATCTTATGGGTGGACTGGGAGCAAAGATCAGCACCGGCTTCCATGGCGGACATGGGCAGCTTGTCGGAAAATTTTAAATGGGGGCCATGGGCTTCATCCACGATCAAGGGAATATCGTAGCTGTGGACGATCTCGGCGATCCGTTTCAAATCCGTGGCCACGCCGTAATAGGTGGGATTGATGATCAAAACCGCCTTGGCATGGGGATTCTCCTTCAGGGTCTTCTCCACAGTTTCTGGCAGTACCCCATTGGCAATACCCAGGGTCTTGTCCAGCTCCGGCTGCATATAGACGGGGATGGCCCCGGACAGGATGATCCCGGCGGTGACGGACTTGTGGACATTGCGTGGGACGATGATGGTATCGCCTTCTCCCACCACGGACATGATCATCGCCTGGATGGCCCCTGAGGTCCCATGAATGGAAAAGAAGGTGGCATCCGCCCCGTAGGCATCCGCCGCCAGGGCCTGGGCCTCCTTGATGGGACCCGTGGGATGGTGCAGGGAGTCGACCAGCTTGAACACTGTGACGTCTATTTTGAATGGGTTGATCCCCATAAAATTCTTAAATTCCGCATCTACACCCACCCCTTTTTTATGACCCGGGACATGAAAAGGGACAGTTTCCCGGTTCACATACTCCATAAGGGCATCAAAGAGCGGTGTTTCGTCTTGATTGAGCTTATACAATTATCTGCCACCTTCCTTAAAAGACACTATAACATAGTAATTCTACTTTATCAGATTACAAAATTCAATATTGGAACTGTTCCATTTCCAAGTATAATTGCATGGACTCAATTGAAAAAGTAAATTCCGCCCTGATCCAAGGACAGACTCCACCCTGATCCAGGGACAGAACATGGTCTCAGCCATGGTCTCA
>CAZOTM010000009.1:0-6576 GCA_964582675.1 uncultured Clostridiaceae bacterium | reverse complement strand
GTCTCAACAATCCTCTCAGCCATTGTCTCAGCTATGGTCTCATCAGCGGCCCAGCCGTCGCCCCTGTGGGTCCTGGGCATTGAGGAGCGGGAATGGGTCTTCCTTCCGGATGGGGATCGGGCAAGGCGGGTGGTGGGGGCCGCTGAAACTTTAGCTGAAAAATTATTGGCCTCCGGGGATTTTAATCGCCTGGGCGGTAGGCCTGGAGGCGGAAAGTATTGTATAATTAATCTAATTAAGAATTTAGCGGAGGATGGTTATGGAGTACAAAGCAAGATATAATTCCTGGCTCAATGATCCCAGCATACTGGCTGAATACAGAGAAGAACTGCGAACATTGACGGATGAAAAGGAAATTGAAGACCGGTTTTATCGGGATCTGGAATTTGGTACAGCCGGGCTTAGAGGGGTCAGAGGCGCCGGTACCAACCGGATGAACGAGCACACCGTCGGCAAGGCAGCCGAAGGCCTGGGCCGTTATTTAAAGAAAACCGTCGGGGTTGCCAAAATCGTCATCGCCTACGATTCACGGATCAAATCCCCGGAATTCGCCCAATATACGGCTGAAATTTTAGCCCACCACGGCCATATCGTTTATCTCTATGACGCCCTGAGGCCCGTCCCCCTGTTATCCTTTGCCGTGAGATATTTAAAAGCCGACTCCGGTGTCGTCATTACGGCCTCCCATAATCCGGCGGAGTATAACGGCTTTAAGGTCTATGGCAGCTACGGCGGTCAGGTGACGGATGAAGACGCGGATGCCATTTTAAACGAGATCCTGTCCATCGCCACCTATGCCGAGATCGTCCCCATGGATTTTGAAGCGGCCAAACAGGCCGGCAATATCATCATGATCGGGGATGATGTGGACCGCCACTACTATGACTCCATAAAAACCCTGACGATCCGCAAAGATCTCATCAAAGACCATGCCGACAAATTGAAGGTCCTTTATACCCCCCTCCATGGTTCGGGCAACATCCCGGTCAGGACCGTATTGAAGGAACTGGGGTATTCCCAGGTGACTGTCGTTCCCGAACAGGAACTGCCGGACGGCTTATTCCCCACGGCACCTTATCCAAATCCGGAGAACCCCCAGGTCTTCGAGATCGCATTAAAGATGAATCAAGACCTCCAGGCTGACATCATTTTCGGGACCGACCCGGATGCTGACCGGCTTGGTGTGGTCGTCACGGAAAAAGACGGTTCTGCCAAGGTTTTGACCGGCAACCAGACTGGTATGCTCCTGACGGACTATATGCTCTCCGCCTTGAAGGCAGAAGGCCGCCTCCCGGCTGATGCCGCTGTTATCAAGACCATTGTTACCACAGAGTCCGCCCGGCTCATCGCCGATTTCTACGGCGTGAAGCTCTATGACGTCCTGACCGGTTTTAAGTACATTGGCGAAAAAATCGAAGAATTCATCCGGGATAATTCCGGCACCTTCATCTTCGGTTTTGAGGAATCCTATGGTTATTCGGCGGGTGCCTTTGTCCGGGACAAGGATGCGGTGGTCACCTCCATGATGGTCTGCGAAATGGCCTTATACTACAAGATGAAGGGCATGACCCTCTACGATGCCCTGCTGGATGTCTACGAACGCTTCGGTTACTTCAAAGAAGACTTGAAGTCCTATACCCGTACCGGCAAGGACGGGGCCGAGCAGATCAGGAAGTCCCTGGAATATTTCCGCGGTCTTGTCATCCATGAGATCAACGGTGTAAAAGTCACCAAGAAGCAGGATTTCCTCCTGTCGGTGGAAACCAGCGGCGACGGCACCGTGACGGCACTGACCCTTCCCAAATCCAATGTGGTCAAGTACCTCCTGGCGGATGATTCCTGGTTCGTGATCCGGCCTTCGGGCACGGAGCCGAAAATGAAAGCCTACATAGCGGTCAAAGGCAGTTCCTTAGCGGATGCCGATGCCAAAGTGGCCCAGTTCACCGACTATGTGGATGGATTGGTCACCAAAAGCTTTCAGTAGCCCCCGGATTGGGAACAGGAGAATCAACCAAACAATATTATTAAAAAGACTGCCTAAAAAGACTGCCTAAAAAGACTGCCTAAAAATAAACTAAACCAATAAATTACCAATGGAAGGACCGCCTGGACGGTCCTTCCATCGGTTAAAGGCGATTGCCGGCCATAAGCGGCATGGATAAGGAGAACCATGGTTACATTCACCGATAAGCTCAAAGGACTGTTGTTCCTGGAATTCAATAAAGATCAGGCGGCCGTCGTTTTTGGATTGCCAGAGCTGAAATCTGTTCCGGGGGACTTGTATATTCCCATCAATCCGGAATTCCTGATCAAGGAGATCAATGAAGCCAACCCACTGTCCCAACTGCCCCTGGCGGAATTTATCATCGGGATGGCTTATTGTCTGGGAGCTGATCCAAATTTTAAATACGGTGACAGCTATGTCCTGATCCTCAAAGGGTTTGCTCCCGCCTCAGGGATGATCAAACACAAAGCCGCCGAATTGGTGAAACAGGGAAAACGGAGTGAAGTGTTCATCCTCCTGGCCGGTTTATACGAAGCCGCCGGGGATGAGGAAATCGAGACTGCCCTGTTGACCCTGGGGGAAGAGTTGGCCTTAAAGGATATCGCCTACGGGGATAATGTGCTCCATTTGGCGGATACCGCCATCGTCAACGGGAATAACCAGGGGCGGCTGATCAAAGGATCGATCTTAAGGCTCCTGGGCAAGATCGGCGAAGCCCTGAGCTTTTTCCGGGACTATGTGGCCAATGGGGGAGAGGAGACCCCGGAGCTGGCGGAGGTCATGGAAGGGTTGGATCGCACGGATACACTGGACAGCGGCTACGCCTTGGTCCATGACAACCCAGCTGAAGCCTTGGAGACCCTCCTGCCCCTCTATAAAAGCGAGAGCTCCAATCCCCGCTACCTCTATCATTTGGCCCTGGCTTACCGGAATTTGGGCAATCATGATAAGGCGATCTATTATCTGGAAGAGGGGAGATTACTGGATAACGCCTATCTGGATATCCTCAATGAACTGGGCATCAATTATGCCATGCTCGACGACCAGCGGACGGCCGAAGCCTATTTTCGAAAGGTTTATGAAGCTTCCGGGGACATCGCCCCCTTAACCAACCTGATCATCTGCCTGTTCGATCAGGGAAAGGCTGAGGAGGGGAGGCAATTATTTGAGATTGCCCAAAAGAAGCTGCCGGGAGATGAAATCCTGGCGGAAATCAAAAAAATTTACCTCAAACAATGAAAAGCTCCTGGGATTGGAACAAAATTGTTCAAAACTGTCTCATCAAACCTGTATAGTAAAAATAAAGTCAGGAATAATCTTTGTGACATTGACTTAAATAAATGAAACCCATATAATTAAGTAGAACAAATGTTCTTATGTGAGAGGAGAAAACATGGCATCACAGGATCTGGATAAATTAAAAGCGGTGGAAGCCGCAATGACTCAAATAGAAAAGCAGTTTGGAAAGGGGTCCATCATGAAGCTGGGCTCCAACGCCAAGCTTGATATCAAGGCCATTCCCACCGGGTGTCTTGATTTGGACATCGCCCTGGGCATTGGCGGGATCCCCAAGGGACGGATCATTGAGATCTATGGGCCCGAATCTTCTGGTAAAACCACGGTTACCCTGCATATGGTGGCCGAAGCGCAGAAATTGGGCGGGATCGCCGCCTTCATCGATGCCGAGCATGCCCTTGATCCCCAGTATGCCAAGGTCATCGGCGTGGACATCGACAATCTGATCGTTTCCCAGCCGGATACGGGGGAACAGGCTTTGGAGATCGCTGAAGCCCTGGTTAGATCCAATGCCGTGGACATCGTAGTCGTCGACTCCGTGGCAGCTTTGGTTCCCAGAGCGGAAATCGAAGGCGAAATGGGGGATTCCCATATGGGTCTCCAGGCACGCCTCATGTCCCAGGCGTTGCGAAAGCTTACCTCCTCCATCGGCAAATCCCAATGCTGTGTCATCTTCATCAACCAACTCCGGGAAAAAATCGGCGTGATGTTCGGGAATCCGGAAACCACCACCGGGGGACGGGCGCTGAAGTTCTACGCTTCCGTGCGACTGGATATCCGGCGAATCGATTCCATCAAGCAGGGGGACACGATCTCCGGCAATCGGACCAGAGTCAAAGTCACTAAAAATAAAGTCGCTCCGCCCTTTAAAACCGCTGAATTTGACATCATGTACAACGGCGGAATATCCAGGGAAGGCAACATTTTGGATGTGGCGGTGCGGGATGAGATCGTCCAAAAGTCTGGCGCCTGGTTCAATTATGGCGACACCCGGCTGGGCCAGGGCAGGGAAAACTCCAAGGAATATTTAAGAGAACATCCGGAGCTGGCCCTGTTGATCGAGAACAAGGTCAGAGAGAAGAACAATCTGCCCATCCTAAAGCCGCTTCCGGCGTCAAAAGCCAGCCCGGAATCAAAGTCGGACGAAACGGCTGGGGCCCCTGAAGAGAAGGCTCCGAAAACCCGGACCAGAGCTGTCAAAGCGGCCGCTGAACCCGTCCCTGATGCAGTTGCTGAGGAAGAATAAACGAACCAGAAATATGGAAAGAGCGGCCGGGCAATGGGTAATTCATCAACCACTGCCCGGCCGCTCGAACTTTGGTTATTAATCCATCGATGGGAATAATTCTGGGAAGGAACTTTTGCTTTGCCATCATTGATAAATCACTGTGATAAAATCATTTGCAAATCATATATAATCCTCCGTTTAAAGGCTAGATTAAATTGACATATTTTTGCCGGTAATATAAAATGAAATATGAACTAATTAGCAATTTAAGCCCGGATTTATCATAGGTTTTCAGCCGATTCATTATCACAATAAATCGGGAGGAAACAACAGTGAACGGAATAGAAATTGGTTCAGTCCTAGCGGTGGTAGTCGCCATCATAGGGGCTGTAGCTGCATTCATTGTATCTAAGAATAAATTAGGACAAGCGGACGCAAAGGTTAAGGAAGCCGAATTAAATATCCAGGCAGATATTAACTCAGCGAAGGAAAAAGTAGAAAGTCTCAAGAAAGAAGCCTTGCTTGAGGCCAAAGATGAAAACCACAGGCTTAGAGTCGAACTGGACCGGGAGATCAAAGACCGCAGGGCAGAAATTGCCCGCCTGGAGAAAAGAACGATTCAAAAAGAAGAAACCTTAGACAGGAAGATGGATCAGATCGAGAAAAAAGATGAAACACTTTCCCGCAAGCTGAATGAATTGATCGATAAAGAAAAATCAGCTGACGAACTGGTATCACAAAGACGAGGCGAATTGGAAAGAGTTTCCGGTTATTCCACGGATGAAGCCAGGCGCGTCCTGTTGGATGAGATCAGCTCGGAAGTAAAGCATGACGCTGCCTTGATGGTGAAGGAAATTGAGACCAAAGCCAAAGAGGAAGGGGATAAGCGGGCCAGGGAGATCATTACCACGGCCATTCAAAGATGTGCATCTGATCATGTGTCAGAAACAACAGTTCATGTAGTTTCACTCCCTAACGATGAAATGAAGGGAAGAATTATCGGTCGTGAGGGTAGAAATATCCGGACCCTTGAAACACTCACCGGTGTTGACCTGATAATTGACGACACACCAGAAGCGGTTATCCTTTCCAGTTTCGATCCGATTCGGCGAGAAATTGCGAAAAACGCACTGGAAAAGCTTATTGTTGACGGCAGGATCCACCCTGCCAGAATTGAAGAAATGGTGGAAAAAGCTAAAAAAGACGTAGAAAATGGTATCAAGGAAGAAGGCGAACAGGCTGCTTTTGAAACCGGCATCCACAATCTGCATCCAGAATTACTGAAATTACTGGGGCGGCTTAAATTCAGAACCAGCTATGGACAAAATGTCCTGAAGCACTCCATCGAGGTGTCAAACCTCTGCGGATTGATGGCCTCTGAATTGGGATTGGATCCGATCATCGCCAAGCGGGCAGGCTTGCTCCATGATATCGGCAAAGCAGTGGACCATGAAGTCGAAGGTTCACATGCGGTGATAGGTTCAGACCTGGCGAAAAAATACCATGAGCCTGCGGCTGTTGTTAACGCCATCGGTGCCCATCACGGCGATTTTGAAATGGCCAATCTTGAAGCTGTACTTGTACAAGCGGCTGATGCTATTTCTGCAGCCAGACCGGGAGCCAGACGCGAAACCCTTGAAACCTATATCAGACGACTTGAAAAACTGGAAGAAATTGCAAACTCATATGATGGAGTTGAAAAATCCTATGCAATCCAGGCTGGAAGAGAGATCAGAATTGTGGTGAAACCTGAAATAATTGATGACCTTGGTGCTTCCCTCTTGGCAAGAAATATTGTCAAGCGGGTTGAAGATGAACTTGAGTATCCAGGTCAGATAAAAATCAATGTAATCAGGGAAACCAGATCGATCGATTATGCTAAATAGTTTTTTAAACAGGGCTGATGCCCTGTTTTTATTTAGCAAAAAATAATCAGCCAATAAATAAGAGGCTTCGTGGTTCATTGTGGGTAAAACCACCCCTCACTTCATATAAAATTTAAATTGCAAAGCCACCCGGTTCCTTGTAATGTATTAGCGACCAAACC
>CAZOTM010000008.1:0-25804 GCA_964582675.1 uncultured Clostridiaceae bacterium | reverse complement strand
TTCAAGAGGAAAGCGATGTTGGTCTTAACGCCCCGGATCCGGAATTCCCGGAGGGCCCGGTCCATTTTGGCCGAAGCTTCCTGGAAGGTGGGGGCAAAGGTGCACAGCTTGGTCATCATGGAGTCATAGTAGGGACTGACGATGGATCCGGTGAAGCCGTTGCCGGTATCAAGGCGGATGCCATGGCCCCCCGGTGAACGATACGTATTGATCTTGCCCGTATCCGGCATGAAGTTGTTTTCCGGATCCTCTGTGGTGATCCGGCACTGGATGGCCGTCTGGAAGATCTTCAGATCCTCCTGGCGGGGCAGCTTCATGTCTTTGTAGAGGTCCTGCCCGTCGGCGACCTTCAGCTGGGAAACCACCAGATCGATCCCGGTGATCAGTTCGGTGACGGTATGTTCCACCTGGATCCTGGGATTGACTTCAATAAAGTAGAATTCCCCGTCCTTATACAGGTATTCCACCGTCCCGGCATTTTCATAGCCGATGGACTTCATGAAGCTGACCGTTAAATCGCAGATATATTTTCTCTCCGCATCGCTCAAAATCAGGCAGGGAGCATACTCCACCACCTTTTGATGACGTCTTTGGACGGAGCAGTCCCGTTCAAACAAATGCATGACATTGCCGTGGGTATCCCCCAGGATCTGAACCTCAATATGTTTGGGCGATTCCAGGTATTTTTCCAGGTAAACATCCCCGGAACCAAAGGCTGTAATGGATTCACGGACAGCGGTGGCAAAGGCTTCCGCCGCCTCCTCCCTTCGCCGCACGATCCGCATGCCCCGGCCGCCGCCCCCATGGGCAGCTTTGATCAGGATGGGATAACCGGCTTCATCGCCGAAATTGATGACTTCAGCCTGTTCCCTGGCCGGTGTTTTGGTGCCGGGGATGGTTTTCAGCCCAGCCGCCACAGCTGCCGTCTTGGCTTTGATCTTATCCCCCAACAGATCCAATAGTTCGGGCTTGGGGCCGACGAAGATGATACCTTCTTCCTTCAACCGTTGGGCAAACAGACGGTTCTCAGCCAGGAACCCATAGCCGGGATGAACCGCATCGCAGCCGCTCATTTTGGCGATCCGGATGATGTCCTCAATATCCAGATAGGCTTCGGCAGGTTTTTTGCCCTTACCGACTAAATAGGACTGGTCGGCCTTGAAGCGGTGGACGGAACCCTCGTCCTCACGGGAATAGATGGCGACGCTTTCGATCCCCATTTCATAACAGGCTCTGATGATTCGGATGGCGATTTCGCCTCGGTTGGCGACTAACAGTTTTTTCATAGGTACCCCCGGTTAATTGTTATTGGCGTTATGGTTTTTATATCCCACGTGACGTTGATTAAACTATCTTTGGTTAACTATCCTTGGTTAACCATCTTTTATTAAATCTCTTTGATGCAAGCCTCTAGAAATGAACAATCATAAACAACCACTTGGATATAATCGTTTATTCCTCGTTAAATTAGTTATTCTATTATATACCATCGGCATGATTTTAAAAGCCTGATGCTTCAGTGATGGTCAAGGGCAGCTGTCCTTAGCGGATTGCCTCTTCCTCCACAAATTGGATCCCTTGCAAAAGATCCGTCTTGTCTTCGGTGCGAAAAATATAGTAATAGTCCCCAAGGACGGCCGAGAACATGGTATAGGGGACCCCGTGCTCCAGGAGACGCCCGCCCAGATAATTTATTACCTCATCTCTCGTGTGGGCCCTCCTGGTATGGTCTTTCAACCCCAAGTAGGCCACATAGTACTTTCTCCTATAGCCCTCTCCCCCATGGCCGTTTGCGACCGTCTCCGCATAGAGGTCATAGACCGAAAAATCATGCTCATAGTTGAACAGTTCCGTATTGGAACCCCCCGGGGGCCGCACGTTGAGTTCCAGGGCTACCAGATTGCCGTCGGCTTTCCGAAAGAACTCCAGGTGGAAAAACCGTTCCCTCAGCCCGGCCTCCTGGACGACCCGGGTGCCGAATTCGATGATGTCACTGGGGATGTCCCGTTCCGTGTAGTAGATATTATCCAGCCCGTCATTGACCAACTCCATGATCCCATTTTTAAACCAGAAGCTGTTGATGAAGACGATCTTCCCGTCCCGATCCGTCAAGCCGTCAAAGGTCACGATATTGCCCTGAATAAATTCTTCCATAATATAGTCCACATCGGGCTTGGTTTTCAGATAGGCATCCAAGTCCTCATCATTATTCAGTCGGTAGGTATTGGCGGCGCCTACCCCGGAATCGGGTTTAGCCACCACCGGGTAGCCGACTTCCCGGATGAATTCCCTGGCAGTTTCCCCGGTTTTGACCACCCGGCCTCGGATATAGGGCACATTGGCTTTGGCGAAGATATCCTTCATGCTGGTTTTTTCTTTCAGCCTCCCCATGTCTTCGGTCTTCAGTCCGAAAATATTGAAATCCGTCCGCAGCCTGGCGTCCTGGACCAGCCAATGCTCATTGTGGGATTCTAAACGGTGGATCTTGCCGTATTTAAATGTTAAGAACGCCACAGCCTTGAGCACGGCATCATAATCCTCCAGGCTGTCCACCCGAT
This sequence comes from uncultured Clostridiaceae bacterium, assembly GCA_964582675.1. Classification (GTDB taxonomy): domain Bacteria; phylum Bacillota; class Clostridia; order Clostridiales; family Clostridiaceae; genus JG1575. Next base: position 23,246 of record CAZOTM010000008.1, on the reverse strand, counting down.
AGTACTCGGTGAGTGCCCCCTTAAGCACTTCCGGTAAATGGTCATAGTCTGCCTGACCGATCCCCAGCACATTGATCCCGACTTTCTTCAAAGAAACCGAAAACTCGATAAAGTTCAGGGGGAATTCCGGGGAAATGACGATGTAATTCATATTGACTCCTTGATATTGCAAATTAATAAAAATTTCGGACAGCAATTGCTAAACCATTTCGATATATCTATAAATTATACCCAAAATCCAAATTAAATCAAAGATGAGCGGATTTACCAGTTTGGTAAATATCACCAGATTAAGCCAATGCTAATTATCGGTTTTAAAATTCCTGCCGCAATCAATCCGAGTCTTGATAACTGGCATTGTTTACAATTCAACCCGTACTATGGTTTTCAGGAGATTTTCAAAAGAGAAAGCATTGATTTCAAAATTTTATCTTAATATAATGGAAATACTATTTTCCCGCCAAAATGGATCAATATTAAATGCTCTCTCCTTAAACGTTTTGGAATAATATTGATATTTATTAAAAAATGCCTCTTTCGCTGAGTATTTGATATCCTTTGCGGGGAATCAAACGGAGGAACGATATGAAAAAATTTATGACGACTGTGTTATCCCTGGCACTCATAGCCGGGTTGACCGCCTGCAGCACACCTGCAGCCACCACCACAACAGCTGGTCCTGCTGCGGCAGGGACCATCAAAATCGGCGGACTGGCTCCCTTGACCGGAGATGTTTCGGTTTACGGGATTGCCGCTTCCAATGGTGCCAAACTGGCTTTTGAAGAGCTCAATGCCGCCGGCGGGATCCTTGGTCAGCAGATCGATTTCATCCTGCTGGATGAAAAAGGCGACCCGACGGAAGCTGTCAATGCTTACACCCAGCTCCTGGATAAGGGCATCGTAGCATTGGTCGGCGATGTCACCAGCAAACCGACCATCGCCGTGGCTGAACGGGCCAAGGAAGACAATATGCCCATGATCACCGCCACCGGTACGAACCAGGCGATCACCAGGGTTTCCGAAAATGTATTCAGAGCCTGCTTCACAGACCCCGGCCAGGGCGAGATCATGGCAAACTTTGCCGCCGCCAACCTGAAGGTTAAAAAGGTCGCTGTCCTCTACAACACCTCCGATGACTATTCCCAGGGAATTGCCGAGGCATTCAAGACCGCTGCCGAGGCCAAGGGCGTTGAAGTTTCTTCCTATGAAGGCTACGGCGCTGACGACGATGATTTCAAAACTCAGCTGACCACCATCATGGCAAAATCTCCGGAGGCCATCCTGCTTCCCGACTACTACAACACAGTGGCTTTGATCACCAAGCAGGCCAGAGACCTGGGCTACAAGGGCGCATTCCTGGGCGGCGACGGCTGGGATGGTGTCTTAACCGTAGTTGATCCGTCCAACATCGCCATCCTGGATAACAGCTACTACTCAAACCACTACTTCAAAAACGATCCGGACGAAAACCTGCAGAAATTCCTCAAATCCTATAAAGAGAAATTCAATATGGAGCCCAACTCCTTCGCAGCCCTGGGCTACGATGCAGCCAAGCTGATGGCTCAGGCGATCGTTGATGCCGGCTCAACCGACAAAGCCGCTGTAGTTGCCGCCATGAAGAACATCGACTACAAGGGCATCACTGGAAACATCAAGTTTGATGAATTCAGAGATCCAGTCAAGACTACCTCCGTCATCAACATCACCGGCGGAGCTGAAAGTCTGGCAGCCAAGGTCAGCAAATAACAATCTGATTTCAATAATATGATAAAAAATATTCTGGGTTCAGTTTCTGTACCCAGAATATTAATTTTAAGGGGATTTATTTTAAGACGATTAATTTAAATGCGAATTATTTAAGACGATTTATTCTCAAAATTTTGGTTCTGTCGTTTATAGACTGCCATTTATAGACTATAATTTTTATGACAATTCATTTATGTGATCATTTCGACAACGATTCGACATATCAATCCTGGAGGTAATTAGATGGACGAACTACTAACTTTCATACGACAGATGGTCAACGGCATCCAGGTGGGCAGTGTTTATGCCCTGGTGGCCCTGGGGTATACCATGGTATACGGGGTGGTTAAACTGATCAATTTCGCCCATGGGGACTTCATCATGGTGGGTTCCTATATGTCCCTCATCGCCATCCCGTTTCTGATCAGCGCCGGCATCCCCCCTTACCTGTCAGTGATTGCGGCCGTGGTGGTCTGTTCCCTGCTGGGGATGCTGACGGAAAAGCTGGCCTATAAGCCCCTGCGCAACTCGCCACGGATCACCCCGTTGATCACCGCCATCGCCGTCAGTCTCCTCTTGCAGAACCTGTTTCTGATCACCTTCGGCTCGGCTTCCAAGCCTTATCCAGCCATCATCACCCAGCGAATCATCAGCTTTGGTCCCATTGATGTGTCCTCCGTGACCATCATGACCATTTTGGTCTCCATCGTCTGCATGATCGCCCTCTACCTCTTCGTCAACAAGACCAGACTGGGAAAATCCGTCCGGGCCCTGTCCGAAGACATGGGCGCCTCCATGCTCATGGGCATCAATGTGAACCACTCGATTTCCCTGACCTTTGCCATTGGCTCCGCCCTGGCAGCCATTGCTGCCGTCATGTACTGCTCATCTTACCCCCTGGTTTCCCCCTTTATGGGCTCCATGCTGGGACTGAAAGCCTTTGTGGCCGCAGTTCTGGGCGGAATCGGGATCATCCCCGGCGCCATGCTGGGAGGGTTCTTGATCGGCATCGTGGAGAGCCTTACCAAGGCTTATATTTCTTCCCAATTGGCAGACGCAGTAGTTTTCGGTATCCTGATCCTGGTCCTTCTGGTCAAGCCCACCGGGCTCCTGGGCAGAAACCTGGGCGAAAAGGTATAGGTGATGATGATGTATAACCCAAAATCCAGAATGAAATCCTACATCATCAACCTGATCTGTGTCGCCAGCCTGTTCGCGCTGTTATACATCGGGCTGAAAAACGGCTTCTACTCCAAACAGTTTCAATCCGTATTGATGCTGATCTTCATCAACATCATCCTGGCCGTCTCCTTGAATATTTCCACCGGCTATCTGGGTGAGATCGTCCTGGGCCATGCCGGCTTCATGTCCATCGGTGCCTATACCTCGGCATTGATCACCAAGGGTCTGGGCGTAACGACCAAGTCCCCCAACGGAGTGCTCATTTTGATTTTCGCTTTGATCTGCGGCGGGCTGGTGGCCGCCCTGTTCGGCATTCTGGTGGGCATCCCCGCCCTGAGACTGAAGGGTGACTATCTGGCCATCATTACCCTGGGCTTTGGCGAGATCATCCGCGTCCTCATCGAGTACTTCAAATTTACCGGCGGAGCCCAGGGACTCAGCGGGATCCCCCGCCTGTCCAATTTGTTCACCGCCTTCTTCATCATGGTGATCTCCGTGGCCCTGATTTTTTCTTTTGTCAGATCGCGCTTCGGCCGTGTCCTGACTGCCATCCGTGAGGATGATATTGCCTCCGAGGCTGTGGGGATCAAGAACACATACTACAAGGTAATGGCCTTCGCCACCACCGCTTTCTTCGGCGGCATCGCCGGAGGGGTTTACGCCCATTTCATGGGGATCATCGGAGCCCGCCAGTTTAACTTCAACAAATCCATTGATATCCTGGTGGTAGTGGTATTGGGCGGACTGGGATCCATGACCGGCTCCATCGTGTCAGCCATCGGTCTGACCATCCTGCCGGAAGTCCTCCGCTCCTTTTCCGAATACCGGATGCTCATCTACTCCATTTTGCTGATCATTGTCATGCTGTTCAAACCCTCGGGACTGTTCGGCAAATACGAATTCTCCATGACCAGGCTGCTGGAAAAGATGGGTTTGTTCAAAGCCTCCGGCCAGCCTCCCGCTGGCATTTCAGGCTCCGGCAGCCCAGGCCCTGTGAGCCCAAGCTCCGGCAGCCTGGACGAAAGCCGTGCCGCGCTCCCTGTGGACAATGAAAAGGAGGACATAAGATAATGAACAGCCAAAACCAATCTGTCGTCCTTAAAACGGAAAACCTGGGGATCGCCTTCGGCGGCCTGCAAGCCCTCTCCAACTTTGAAATCGAAGTGGCCGGCCATGAATTGATCGGCCTGATCGGCCCGAATGGTGCCGGCAAAACGACGGTTTTCAATCTCCTCACTGGGATCTATAAACCCACCTCAGGAAAAATCTACATTGATGGGGTGGAGACCGAGGCCAGAAAGGCCAATGAAATGGTAAAAAAAGGCATTGTCCGAACCTTTCAGAACATCCGCCTGTTTAAAAAGCTGACGGTTCTGGAAAATGTCAAGACCGCATTTAACAAGGACATGAAGTATTCCGTCCTCTCCGCCTTATTCCGTCTGCCTTCTTACTGGCGGGAGGAACAGTCCACCGACGAGAAGGCCAGAGCCCTGTTGGAAGTATTTGAGCTGTCCGGTGATGCGGATACCCAGGCAGGCAATCTGCCCTACGGCAAACAACGCAAGCTGGAGATCGCCAGAGCCCTGGCCACCTCCCCCAAGGCGCTGCTTTTGGACGAACCGGCTGCGGGCATGAATCCTACCGAGACCGCCGAATTGATGGCCACCATCCGTCTGATCCGGGACAAGTTCGGCTTGGCCGTCGTTTTGATCGAGCATGATATGAGTCTGGTCATGGGCATCTGCGAGCGGATCGTCGTCTTGGACCACGGCCAGATCATTGCCCGCGGCACACCCTACGAAGTGGCGAATAACCCTCAGGTTATCACCGCTTATCTGGGACAATAGGAGGATATTATGCTGAAAGTTGAAAACTTGAATATATTCTACGGCAATATCCATGCCGTCCAGGATGTTTCCCTGGAAGTCCATGAGGGAGAGATCGTATCCCTCATCGGCGCCAACGGAGCCGGAAAAACTACGATCCTGCAGGCCATTTCCGGCCTTAAGAAATCAAAATCAGGTACTGCCCGGTTAAATGGCGTCGACCTGTTAAAAACCGAATGCTTTAAGATCCTGCCCCTGGGTCTGGCTCATGTCCCGGAGGGCCGCCGGGTCTTTGCCCATATGACGGTGGAAGAAAATCTGGAATTGGGCGCCTTCCTGCAAAAAGACAAACACAAAATCACGGAAGGTATCGAAAACGCCTTCCATAAATTCCCCCGGCTGAAGGAGCGGAGAAAACAGCTGGCCGGGACCTTGTCCGGCGGTGAACAGCAGATGCTGGCCATCGCCAGAGCCCTGATGAGCGAGCCGGCCATATTGCTCCTGGATGAGCCAAGCATGGGCCTGTCCCCCATCCTGGTCTCAGAGATCTTTGAGATCATCCGGGAGATCAACCAGCACGGTACCACCATTCTTCTGGTGGAACAGAATGCCAATAAGGCGCTGAACTTATCCGACCGGGCCTATGTCCTGGAAACCGGTCGAATCGTGATGCATGGTCCTTCCAAGGATCTGCTGGACGATCCCAAGGTCAAAAAAGCCTATCTTGGCGCCTAGCCCCTGACAGGAAAACCCCGGCCGATGATCCCCCCGAAATTGCGGGGCGATCATTGGCCGGGGTCTTTTTCTATTCTATGCAACTTTATTACGCTCTGCAGCTTTTATTATGCTAGGCAACGCTGTTCATTGCTGTCTCATCCACTTTTCCACTTATCCACCCAATAATAATCACACCAAACGGCTTTGGCAAATTGCTCTGCCCCAAACGGACAGGCAGGCTGCCTCCCCTTTGGGACTATACTGCCAGAAGGGTGGAATCTTCAAACTGCTTGTCTGACTTGGCTTCAAATGCCTCCAGAAGACTTGCCACCGTAAGCTGGCTTTTTTCCTCACCAGAGAGATCCAGGACGATTTTGCCCTCGTCCATCATGATGAGGCGATTGCCCAGTTGGATGGCATCCTTCATGTTATGGGTGATCATCAGCGTCGTCTGATTTCTTTCCCTGACCAAAGTCTCCGTCAACTGGAGGATTTTCTTGGCCGTTTTCGGATCCAGCGCCGCTGTATGCTCATCCAGAAGCAATAGTTCAGGTTTTTGCAGGATCGCCATCATCAGAGTAATGGCCTGTCTCTGTCCGCCGGATAACAAGCCGACCTTGGTATCCATCCGGTCCTCAAGACCCAGACCCAGCTCCTTGAGCTTGTCCCGGAAGGCCTTGCCGTCATTGATCCCCCATCTTAAACCCAGGGGCTTGCCCCGTCGGGATGCCAAGGCCAGATTTTCCGAGAGGGACATATTGGCTATGGTTCCTTTCATGGGATCCTGGAAAACCCGGCCGATCAGGCTGGCTCGTTTATGGAGGGGCAGATTGGTGATGTCACAGCCGTTGATGCTGATGGTCCCCTTATCCACCCTAATCCCTCCGGCAATGGAATTCAACAGGGTGGATTTACCGGCTCCGTTGCCGCCGATCACAGTGACGAACTCGCCTTCGCCCAGTGTCAATGACAGATCCTGGAGGGCTGCCTTTTCGTTGATGGTACCCGGAAAGAAGGTTTTGGAAATATTTTTAATGATTAACAAATCAAGCAGCTCCTTTTTTCAAATTGAGATTGCTCTGGATCGTCGGCAGGGACAGGGCAATTGCCACGATGACCGCCGTGAAGAGCTTGAGATCGTTGGGGTGCATGCCCAGGCTCAATACCAGGGCAATCACGGCCCGGTAGAGAATGGAGCCCAGGACGATGGAAATCAGATTATTTTTGAAGGATCTGGCACCAAAGATGACTTCACCGATGATCACTGAGGCCAGACCGATGACAATGGTCCCCACCCCCATGCCGATATCGGCAAATCCATTGTTTTGCGAAATCAGGGCACCGGAAAATGCCACCAGGCCGTTGGACAGGATCAGCCCCAGGAGGATGGCATTGTCAGGATTCACGCCCTGGGCACTGATCATGTCCTTATTGAAGCCTGTTGCCCGAATGGCCATCCCGATCTCCGTCCCGAAGAACCAATACAGGATGAGGGTGATCAGCACCACGGACACCAAACCGATGAGCACCGCTGAGGTATTTTCCTTGCCGGTGACGGCCATCACTTTCGTATAAACCGTTGCTTCCCCCAGGAGGGATAGATTGGCTTTGCCCATGACCCGTAAATTCACTGAGTACATGGCGATCATGGTCAGTATTCCAGACAAAAGTGCCGGTATTTTTAGTTTGGTGTGGAGTATCCCGGTGACAAAGCCGGCTGTCATTCCGGCCGCAATGGCAGCTGCCAAGGCGGCAAAGGGGTTGGTGCCCCCTGTGATCATGACTGCCGATACCGCTCCGCCCAGGGGGAATGTCCCTTCCACGGACAGGTCCGAAACGTTGAGGACCCGGAAGGAAATGAACACACCCAAGGCCATGACCGCCCATAAAAGGCCCAGTGCCAATGTTGAAATAACTAACCCAGACATCATGTTCTCCCTTATTCGTTGATCAGCTTGGCGGTTTTTAACAGTTCTTCAGAAATGGTTATGCCCAGTTTGTCAGCCACGCCCTTGTTAATGACCAGAGTGTATTCCTTTTGAGCTTCAACCGGAATATCTGCCGGTTTGGCTTCGCCTTTGAGGATCTTCCCTGCCATGGTCCCGGTCTGGAATCCAATGGCGTAGTAATCAACCGCCAGGGACATGATCCCGCCGTCGTTGACCATGGTTTCAGCTCCAACCATAACGGGGATGTTGTTCGCCTCGGTCACCTTTGCCAGGGTAGGCATGGCGGAGGAAATGATATTGTCGGTGGGGACATAGATGGCATCAACTTTACCCATCAGGGACTGAGCCGCTTCCTGGATGTCATTGACGGTGGAAATGGTGACTTCCTTGACGGTCACACCCATTTCTGCCAAAATAACTTTCGCCGCATCGGCCTGGACCTGTGAATTGACTTCGGAGGAGGTATACATCAGACCAACGGTCTTAACGTTTGGAAGCAGCTTCATCATAGCTTCCATTTGTGCCTTGGTGGAGGCCATATCGGTGGTGCCGGTGACATTCCCGCCGGGTTTCTCGTTGGACTGGACCAGCTTGGCCGCAACGAAATCGGTGATGGCGGTGGCTAAAACCGGGATGTCCTTAGTGGCGTTGGCTGCACTTTGCGCCGCCGGTGTGGCAATGGCCAGGATCAGATCCACTTTATCATTGACGAATTTATCGGCAATGTTCTTCAGATTGGCCTGATCGCCCTGGGCATTCATTTGGTCGATGGTAACGTTATCCCCATCTTTGAACCCGGCTTTGGCCAAACCGTCCACAAAGCCGCGGTTGGCATCATCCAGAGCCCCGTGCTGGACGAATTGGAGGATACCGACCTTAACCTTGGCCTTGGCGGGGGTTGCACAGCCCGCCAGGATCATTGTCGTACCCAGTACTGCCGCCATGAATTTTTTCAGATTGTTTCTCATAATGATTTTTCTCCTCTTTATAATTATTTTTTATTTATGAATGACTGATGATGAATGAGTAATCGCCGCCCCCCTGCCCATGGGCTGTCCGGGACGAGCCTGTTGGTTCCAGTTCCAAATCCAATTCCGTCTCCACTGAGCTCGGGGAGCTCCTGCAAAGCCTATAAAGCTCCTATAAAAGAATATAAGCCATCCAGCTTCCTCAACTGGACGGCTTACTATGCGATCCGGTATGAGGCCCCTTGCGCTACGAAGAGGGCCTCCACCGATCAAGTCTTTTTAAAGAGCTGATGGTTTAGTCCCTCATACCAAAATAATAATATGCAAATGTAAATTGAGCAGTATTATTGATATGTTTGTCCCTAACCATTTTGATTGCTCCTTTCAATAGATTTGCTTGTATTTTATATCTTTCTGATTACTAAAAGCAAGCTAAATATACGAATTCGCCTGACATTTTACAAGGTTACGGTGAAACGCATTACAAAATCCGTTTATTGCATTATTATTCAGGGAAATAGCTTTTTTTATATTGCCGTTGAGCCGAATCAATCCATGGTTAAAGCTGGATTTCCCGGTATTCCTCGTGTTTGGCAAACTGATGGGCGGCGAAGGGGCACAGGGGCATGACCTTGCGGTTTTCCCGCCTGGCCTTGTCCACTGCCAGGCGGACCAGCTCCTGGCCAAGGCCCTGTCCGTTATAGCCTTCCTTCACTTCGGTGTGGTCGATGATCAGAATGGTATCTCCGGCCAGTGACCAGGTGATCTCCGCTGCCGTCTGCCCATCTTCATTGAAGGCAGCGATGCCTTTTTCCGACTCTTTGAATGTATACTTGCCTTCCATCACTGGTTCTCCTTTAAAATGTACTGCAGTGCGCAGGACGGACAGTTGTCGATGACCCGGGCGATGTCCCCGGCCTGACCGTTTTCGATCAATATCCAGGGTTTGCGCTTGATGTTGAAGACTTCAGGATGGCCCATGGTACAATTGGCGGAATGCTGGCAGATGTCCAAATTGAAAAACACATCGATGGACTCTCCCGTATACTTTTTGTAGCCCCGAGCCAACAGCTCTTTTTCATCCAATCCTTGATTCATGGTTTACTCTCCTTCTCCCTTCGATTAATTATCGTAAAACAGACTGCCTGATACGAACTTGGGATCCGAGGTAGCGTCGATCCCCAGGGATCTTAGGGTATTTTCATCGCTGGCATTGAGCATGGTGGTGGAATGGGCATTGGAACCCCTCAGATCGCCGATGCGCTCAAAGGCTGCCTGGGCGACCGGGTTGGTGGCCGCAGACATGGATAAGGCGATCAGGATCTCATCCAGATCAAGGATCTGGTCTTTTTGGCGGAAAGCTTTCATCTTCAGGCTGCCGATGGGCTCTAATACCACCGGTGACAGCAGGTGGATCTTGTCGTTGATGCCCGCCAGATACTTTAAAGCGTTCAATACGGCGGCAGCTGAAGCCTGCATGGTATCCTTTTTCTTGCCGGTGATGATCTTCCCGTCTGGGAGCTCGATGGCCACTGCCGAGGAGGATTCGCCTTCTACGCTGGGCATCTGGGCGGCTGCCTGCCTGGAGACCGGCACAACTTTCCTGGTATCCTCGGTGAGATTGAGCTTGTCCAGGATGAGCTTGATCCGCTCGTAGGTATCGGCATCCACCACCCCTTTTTTGTAGTCCACCGCTGTCTTGAAATAGCGGCGGACGATCTCCTGCTTGGCGGCCTCGGCCACCACCTCGTCGTCGGTAATGGCGAAGCCCACCCGGTTGACGCCCATATCCGTCGGCGACTTATATTCCGATTCCCGGCCGCTGATTTTTTCCAGGATCCGTCTCAACACCGGAAAGGTTTCGATGTCCCGGTTATAGTTGACGGCAATTTCACCATAGGCCTCCACATGGTAAAAATCGATCATATTAATGTCCTTGAGATCCACGGTGGCCGCTTCATAGGCGATGTTCACCGGATGCTGCAGGGGAAGGTTCCAGACGGGAAAGGTCTCAAATTTGGAATACCCGGCGATGATTCCCCGTTTATTTTCGTGATAGAGCTGGTTCAGACAGGTGGCCAGCTTGCCATTGCCCGGCCCCGGCGCCGTCACCACCACGATGGGCTTGGTCGTATGAATAAAGGGATTCATCCCGTAGCCTTCATCGGACACAATCATATCCACATCGCTGGGATACCCCTTGGTCGACTCATGCTTATAGACTTTCACACCGCGCCGCTCCAAACGGTTCACGAACATTTTAGCCGACTCCTGGCCGGAATATCTGGTCAGTACCACGCTGTTGACAGGGATCTTGGCCAGGCGCAGGTCATCCACCAATTTCAATACTTCCATATCATAGGAGATCCCAAGATTCTCATTCATCTTGTTTCTTTCAATATCCCCCGCATAAATGCAGATGATGACTTCGATTTTACCCTTTAAGACCTTGAGCAGCTTAACCTTGGCATTCTCATCAAAGCCGGGCAAGACTCGTTTGGCGTGCATGTCATTGAAAAGCTTCCCGCCGAATTCCAGATAAAGCTTGTCATAGCATGCCACCCTCTCCAATATAAACTTGGATTGTTCTTTTAAGTATTTCTCAGAATCAAACCCTGGTTTCACAAATAACACCTCACCTTACATATATTTGTGCCTCATGGGCTCATCCCAACAATGCGACACTTTGCTTTTAACTATTCCATTTTACCCCAAATATAGGGATAAAACTCCTAAATGAGAAAAAAAACGAATATTCCCCGGCATATATATGCGATGGTCAAAAGCTGCCTATGTAACCGGTTTACTTCCCCATTCCCAAGTCTTTGACAGGTTATGAAAATTGATGGATACATCCCTTTTCAATCTGCCAAACTTACGAATTCTCTGTTATTATAAAAGGGATAGAAGAAAAATGGCGGGCCGCTGCAAAAAATTGACTGGCTTTTCCAAAGCTGAGGTCCCGTTCAACGCAATACGAAATGAAGGGTGGATGTGCGAAAGCACAGGAGGTATGAAAAACATGACAAACACTAATGAGTTAATGAATGTGAATGCCCTGAGGATGCTCTCAGTGGCACAGGTCGAGGCAGCCAATTCCGGTCATCCCGGGCTTCCCTTGGGAGCTGCACCCATGGCTTATACCCTATGGTCCAGGTTTTTGAATGTTAATCCGAAGGACCCGCAATGGATTGACCGGGACCGGTTTGTGCTCTCAGCCGGCCACGGTTCGGCTTTGCATTACAGCCTGCTCCACTTGTTCGGTTTCGATGTCTCCCTGGAGGATCTGAGGAATTTCAGACAGCTGGGCAGCAAGACACCGGGGCACCCTGAATTCGGACACACTCCCGGGGTGGAGGCCACCACCGGACCATTGGGTCAGGGGATCGCCAACGCGGTAGGTATGGCAATGGCCGAAGCCCATCTGGCCGCAATGTACAACCAGGAAGGCTACAAAGTAGTTGACCACTACACATATGCCCTGTGCGGCGATGGCGACCTGATGGAAGGGGTTGCTTCCGAGGCTTCCTCCCTGGCCGGTCATCTAAAACTGAACAAACTGGTCCTCTTATATGATTCCAACGACATCTGCCTGGATGGTCCAATCACCAAAACCTTCACCGAAAGTGTGGAAGACCGCTACCGTGCCTATGGCTGGCATTATATCAGGGTATTTGACGGGACCAACCTTGATGAGATCGCCAGTGCCATCGAAGCGGCAAAGAAAATCACCGACCAGCCCACCATCATCGAAATAAAAACTGTCATCGGCTACGGCTCCGCCGTTCAAGGCACCAGCAGCGCCCACGGTGCTCCGCTGGGCAAGGCGGGCTGTGAAATAACCAAAGAAAATCTCAACTGGAACTATGAACCTTTTGAGATCCCCGGAGAAGTTTATGACGCCTATAAACGGTCCAATGAAGTAACCGGCCTTAAGAAATATGCGTCCTGGCAGGAACTGTTCAATTCCTATCAGGCGGCCTATCCGGACCAGGCCAAAGCCCTGCTGGATGGTTTCCAGGGCAAAGTCTCCGTGGATTACGATGCCCTGCCAAAATTCGCCATCGGCGACAAGGCGGTTGCCACCAGAAAGCTTAGTGAAGGTGCCATCCAGAGCATCGCCAAAATGCTGCCGAATTTCTGGGGCGGTTCCGCTGACCTGTCCTCCTCCAACAACACAGTCATCAAGGATGGCGGCGATTTCAACCACGCCAGCCCCCAGGGCAGGAACATCTGGTTCGGAGTCCGGGAATTTGCCATGGGCGCCATCATGAACGGAATCATTTATCATGGCGGAACCAAGACCTTTGCTGCCACCTTCTTCGTCTTCTCCGACTATGTGAGACCGGCCGTTCGGCTGGCCGCATTGTCCGGCTTGCCGGCGATCTACGTTTTCACCCATGACTCCATTGCCGTTGGTGAGGATGGCCCGACCCATGAACCGGTGGAACAAATGGCCGCCTTCCGCGCCATGCCAAATATCCAGGTCATCCGGCCAGCGGACGGCAACGAGACCTCTGCAGCCTGGAAATTGGCTGTGGAATCCGACAGCCGACCCACTCTGTTGATCCTGTCCAGACAGAATCTCCCACAAATCACCGAGCCCGCTGCCGCCCTGGAGGGTGTAAGCAAGGGAGCCTATGTGCTTTCCCCAGCAGACACCGCCGCTCCACATGGCATCCTCATCGCCACCGGCTCTGAAGTGGACCTGTCCCTCAAAGCCAAAGCAATCCTTAAGGCTGATGGTTACGATGTTTCAGTGGTATCCATGCCTTCCATGGAGCGTTTCAACGAACAGGCTGAGGCCTATAAGGAATCCGTCCTGCCCAAGGCCGTCACCAACCGGGCAGCCGTCGAACTGGGTTCGTCCCTGCCTTGGTATAAGTACATCGGCTTAAACGGTGTTGCCATCGCCGTCGACCGCTTTGGAGCCTCCGGCAATGGCTCATTGGTAACCGAAACCTATGGTTTCTCACCTCAAGCCGTGGCAGATGCTTATAAAAAAGCCTTTGGCAAATAATTCAACCCTAAATCGTGCCCTGTAATTGAACAAGGCTCAACCCAAAAACCCAGGACAAGCCCTTTGCTTGCCCTGGGTTTTTATGAGTCCTCTTCTCCCAGGAAGAAATCCAGCCTGGCGATTTTTCTAAAACGGGTTAGCGGATTCCGAAGAATTGAATTTTCGGGCGAAATCCCCTTGCCTTCATGTATAATTGAAGTGTTAGGGTCAACCCGGATCCAACAGCAATCCTTAAGAACAGCTACTTTACGAGGAGGTAATGATATGGAAATCAAAACTGTCGGCATCGTCGGCGCCGGTTCACTGGGCGTTATGTATGGCAACGCCCTGAACAAAGCCCTTGGGAAAAATGGTTTTTGCTTTATCGTGGATGAAACGAGAAAACATAGATATGTCGAAGAGGGGATCTTCTACAATGGGGAGCGGATCGATTTTACCTTCAAAAGCCCGGCGGATGACCCATCCCCCCTGGATTTGGTGATTTTCACGGTCAAAATCACCGCCCTGGAAAAAGCCATGGAGAACGCTGCGCCCTTTATCGGCAAAGATACAATCATCCTGTCCTTTATGAACGGGATCTCCAGCGAAACGATCCTGGGTGAAAAATTCGGTGCTGAAAAAGTCGTCTATGCCGTGGTCCAGGGCATGGATACCATGAAAAAAGGCAACATGATCCATGCAGTCAATATCGGCTACATCTCCCTGGGGGAAAAATCAGGCGAAACGACCCAGCGGATCCTCTCTCTGCAGAGCTTATTTGATAAGGCCTCACTGGCCTGGAATATGCCGGAGAATATCCTTCGCCACAGCTGGAGCAAGCTGATGCTCAACACCGGTGTGAATCAAACCATGGCCGTCAAGCAGAAAACCTATGGTTTCCTGCATACCGACCAGCCTTCCCGAGACCTGATGCGCCAGGCGATGATAGAAGTTCAGACTCTGGCTGGGAAAGAAGGCATCCTTTTGACCGACGGTGACATCGATAAGTGGTTTGGTATCATCGACAGCCTGAGCCCCCATGGCATGCCCTCCATGGCCCAGGATGTCCTGGCCGGCCGAAAAACCGAAGTGGAGCTTTTCGCCGGGACCATCAAGCAGCTGGGCAAAAAACACGGCATTCCCACTCCGGTCAATGATTACCTCTATGATGAGATCAAGCGGATCGAAGCGGGTTTTAAGAAATAGCCTCCAGCCGACCAGACAAGGTACTCTTCCATGATCCTCAGGACAGGCAGACAATAAACCCCGCTTCTGCGGGGATTTATTGTCTGCCTGCATTACCAAAGAGTATGGCTGAAGGTTTGATTTCAATTTTCAGTTGAGTTTTCAGTTGAGTTTTCAGTTGAGCTTTCAGTTGATCTTTCAGCTGAGGTCTTGGTTCAGTTTTAAGCTGCGGTTTTAAATGCGGGCTTAACTGCAGGCTCCGCCCTTGTTTTTTGCAGTTTTGAACTCCTCCGGGAAATCAACTTTTTCCGAAAACGTATCGTTTTTCACATCCGGATTGTCAAAGCTTCCCGGGGGCAGATCGTCTGCGCATCCCTCCAGGATCACTTCTTCGATTCTAACCGCTTTGTCCGGCTTGCTGCTGTGAGTTTTCTCTGAGCCCACCTGCGACTCCGTGGGCACCCGGTCGATTAAAAAAGTTTCCGGTTCATTGAACCCATCCGTCAAAAAATCAGTTTTACCCATCTCGAGCTTGTTGATGTCTGGAAGTAAGCCGGTGTTGTCGATGACCCTGCCATGCTTTCCCCCCGTAGCCTCAGCGTAGGCCTTATCGTCCAATATCTCCTCCGGACTGATATAGGCAGTTTCGGTCCTGGACCGCTCTTCAGCCTCTTCCGTCAGGATGGTGACAGCAATTGATGGTTCACCGGAGGGACTGTCGGTCTCATTGATATCCGCGCTCAGCCAGCCGTGTTCCTTTAACTTCGCTACCATCCGTTTCGCGTCTTCCAGATCCTTGAAAAAACCAATTACCCGGTCACTCATACAGTTTCACCCCTTTTGAAATATTTCCGTTAAATATCTCCATGGTCAAATTTTAGTTGTTCCATTAAATCTATGATACGGGAAGGATATGACTTGGAAAAATACAACCTGTGAAAAAAGGGAAAATATTTGACCAGGATGGGCTGTCCTGCCTGATTTTTATCAGCTGCTGCCCATGGCTGGCAGGAGGTCAATCCCATTTGATCAAGAGAAGGCAACCCGAAGGGAGACGGAAAACTGCTGGAGAGGTACGCGCTTGGTGGGACATCAGTCCTTCAACAGCTCATCGATTGTGAATTTGGTGAGGGCGGGGATCCTGAAGAGGAGATCCTCCAGGCGGACTCGCTCGGTGGACTTGTGGAGATCCTTGCCCCAGGGCCCCAGATTGAGGACGGGCATGGCGATCTCCCGGATTTCTGCCAGGGGCACTGTGTAGGACTTCCCCCACAGCAGCATGTTTTCACTGATGTACTTGATGGCCGCATCATCGCCGTTGAACATGGCATAGGAGAGATCCGAGATGCCGGTGAAATAGTTTTGCACCTGGATATCCAGGCCAGTTTCCCCTTTGGAGTATTCGGCCAGATGGCCTATGAATTCGGTGATCTTCTCCCCATTTGGCAGCATAGTGTTGGAGGTTGCCGGATAATAGGGGGGTGAGATGGCCAGGACTACCACTGGGTCCTTATAGGACCAGTTTTCCAGTACCTTCTCGATGAGCAGCATGGAGCCCTCCATCCTGGAGAACTCATTGGCCCCCACCCGTTCGGCGATTTCCTCGGTGAAGCCGGCAATTTCCTGCCGGAAGCCCTGCCCCTTTTCCATTGCCACCGCTTCCACCAATTCCCCAAAGTGGAGCACCAGAGGGTCCCACTCCATTTTCCCGTAATCCTGGGTTCCCAGCGCTTCATAGGCCGCCAGGCTTTGTCTGGCCCGGCGGAGGACGTGGACAAAGGCCTCCCTGGCAATTGTCTTGATCTCTTCCATAATGGCATCGGGATTTTTATACAGGGTCAGAACAGACATATAGCCGCCGGCTGACAGGGGCAGTGATACATCATAGACTGCTTTGTTGTCTTTGAAATACAGCCAGGATGGCGGCAGGGTGGCTGTATTTCCGCTTTTTTCGATGAACGCCGGGTTCAGATCCGTCCGTCCCACGATCTCCGACAGGACGGCAATCGGGTTCAGGCCCTTAAAGACCTGCCCCACATGGGCTAATTTGCCTCTGACATAAACCACGGGCATGATTTTTCCGGCTGACCCGTCATAGACTGTAATTTTTGCCTCATCGCTCCGCTCATGGGGTTCGCCGTTGAGCATCAGACTGTATTCCAGGTCATACTTTTCCTTCAGTTCCTGCAGGAGATAGACGGCGGACCGCATGCCGGCGGATGAATTCTCTTCATCCGGGACACCCAGGATGATCAGATTGCCCTCCATCATGGTTTGCCTGGCATACTCCTCAAAGATCGCCAAGTGGATGCTGCCGCCAGCCTTCATGTCGGATACCCCCCTGCCGAAGAGCCATTCCCCGGATCGCAGATCCTGTTCGCTTTCCGGATCCAGGCTGATCTCCCCCGATTCGAAGAACTTAGCCAGTTGATCAGGCTCATAGGCCAGATCCTGGTGTTTGCCGAAATCCTCCGTATCCACCGTATCCGTATGGTGGATCATCACGATGGTCTTCTTCCCCCTGCCCTTTAGCAGGGCATAGCAGATCTGCCTGCCCAGGGGGTCATTTTTTACCGGATAAAAACCGCATTGCTGCGGATGGTCCTGAAGATAGGAGACTTCTTCGAACCAGTCCTTAAAAAAGCCCATATTGTTGTTTTCCAGGGCTGTCCCAGTATGGGTATGTGCCTTCACGTATCTGAGCAGCAGCTCGATTACTCTTGAATCCATATTCTTTGTCATTATACCTGCTCCATCGCTTATTATTTCTAAATGATCCATGGGATCTATTTGATTAAATTATACTTCAATTACTGCCCGCAAAAAGAATTATTGGACAAAGACCATCTAAATTGCGCAATATTGCTACAATTTGCCCATATTTATACTATATTATAGTTAGGATCTAAATTTTAAAACTGATGATCCGGACATACGATGAAAAACATTAACAAAAAAACTATAATCCTGATTCATGATGCTGATTTCTGATCAAATCATGGAATTTCGGGGGACTAAGTTACAGGGGGAGGCCCAGATCCTTAAGATCAGGCCAATTTTATGGAGAATGATTTAAAATACGCACTGCTGATCGATGCGGAGAACGTATCCAGCAAATATATCGAGCTGATCATGGATGAAATGTCCAACTTCGGTGTCACGACCTACCGGCGGATCTATGGGGACTGGACCTCCAATGCCAACATTTCCTGGAAGGATATCCTTTTAAAATACTCCATTTCACCAGTCCAGCAGTATCGCTATGTGGACGGCAAGAATGCTTCGGACTCGGCTTTGATCATCGACGCCATGGATATTCTTTATTCCGGCCATGTGGACGGCTTCTGCCTGGTTTCTTCGGATTCGGATTTTACGAGACTGGCCTCCCGACTCAGGGAATCGGCCAAAAACGTCATCGGCATGGGGGAAAGCAAAACCCCGTCCGCCTTTATCAATGCCTGCAACCAATTTAAATACATGGATATTTTATACAATAAACAAAAGGAAGAAGCCTTGGCCAACCAGCCGGAAAAAGAACCGGACAAAGACCATGAAACGCCTCCATCATCAGTGAAGCCTATGGTGAACCGGCGCTCGCGGAGCTCCAAAGGGAAGACCAATGGGACGGAATCGGTCAAGCCAGCTCCGGCCAAACCAATCCCGGCCGCCGCTGAAACCATCAAAGCCAAGCCACAGCCGCAAACCAAGCTGGCCACCATCCGGAAAGCCCTCCGGTCCATCATCGAAGAGAATTCCGATGAGGATGGCTGGATCGCATCCTCCAAACTGGGCAACCTCATTGCCAAGCGGTTCCCGGATTTCGATGTCCGAAACTACGGGTATTCCAAATTGAACCTGTTCATTGATTCCCTGTCTGAATTTGAAATGGACCGGCAGCCAAGCAAACCAGGCAGCAAGGTCCAGCACATCCATTTCCGAATCCGCGACAAAGATGACAGTGAGTAAGCTGCGGCGCTAAAGGCCTAAAAAGTGTTTCCAGCGTTCCACTTCCCGTTTTCCCTGATCATAGCCCAGACGATAATTATCATTGAGCTTCATAAGGTCAGTCTCTCTGCTTGACACCAGCATCTGCTCGGGGAAAACCAGATAGGCCTGGCCTTTTTTTTCCAACTCCAGGAGAGCAGCCTTGGTTTGGTTGTACCTGGCATACCTCCCAAGCATCGCTTCATAGACGGCTGGGGTCTTCCTGAAATACGCCTTGAGCAGCCCTGGATTTTTCACCGGCTGTTTGTAGTATTCCAATGGTCGGGATAATAACACAAAAAATTTATCAAAGCCGTCGCGCTGGGCGATATCCAGAGCGATGCCGCCCCCCAGGCCGCCATCGTAGTAATGGGTGCCTTTGAATTCCGTCACCGGCATGAAAAATGGCAGAGAGGAAGATGCCCGGACGATCTTCATCAGATCACCCAAGGATGCCATATCATCCCGGGAAAAGTATTTGATGTTCCCCGTATCCCGTTCAAAGGCTCCAATCTTAAGGGTGGCCGGATTGTCCGAAAATGCCTTGAAATCATAGGGCATGGCCCCCTGTGGTACCGGTATTTTCTCATAGATATATTCAGAGCGGAAAAATCCCTCCCCCTTCAAAAAGGAGCCCCAGCCGCCGAAGTTCTTATCCTCCACCAACTCGACAAAGGACTTTTTTGTCCTCACCGTGTCCCTGGACAGATAGTTGACACTGCAGCTGGCACCGGCCGATACCCCTGCCACATAGTTAAAAAATATTTGGTTTTCAATCAGGGTGTTTACGAAGCCCGAGGTATAGCTGGCCCTCATGCCTCCCCCTTCGATGATCAGAGCACAGTTATGGATGTTGTTTTCCAGTTTCATGTTTATTCCTCATACGGTTATTTTCTCATCTGGTTATTTTCTCATCTGGTTATTTTCTCATCTGGTTATTTTCTCATATTGGCTGAATGGATCAGCGTCTGCCGTTTCTCTTATAATCATATCATAGCATCGATAGGGGTCAGGCATTTCCCGGAATCGCCCCGGATTGTTTATGATTTTGATAAATTTATTTAACACCTTAAACACGGATTGGGGGTATAATTCTTGGTATACGGTATTGGGTTAGAAATAGGCTACGGAAATAACCTGGAAAATTAACAATGGAACAAACGAAAGAAATGAACTAGGAAATAAACGACGGAGGTAAGACAATGGATATGATTTATGAAAGAATCTCAGACAAGCCCCTGGCAGAGGTGAGGACCAGGCTGAAAGCAGAATTGGCCCTGGGGGGCTTCGGTGTGCTCTATGAATTGAACTTCAGGGACAAACTGAAAGAAAAAGACCTGGATCTGCCCTTTGATTTTTATATCATGGATGTATGCAATCCCAAAAAGGCTTTTGACGTCCTGACCAAGCATGCGGATGTGGGTTATTTTTTGCCCTGTAAGGCAGCGGTTTATGAAAAAGACGGTAAAGTAAGAGCCGGAATTATTGCCCCCAAGGCCCTCATCGGCATGTTTGGTTACGGGGAATTGGATGAGGTGGCCTCTGAGGTTGAGCGGATCTTGAAGACGGCAGTCGATGGTGCGGTCTGATCCTGCCCATTCATCCGTTCTGGACAAGTGCCCGATGGACTGGAGCAGTCCATCGGGCACTTGTGTTTAGAACTTGTTTTTGCACCTATTTTGGCAATTGCGGTTGGCTGTTTATGAGGTTTATGTTCTCGTCAATTTTTCGGCTATTTCCCTCTGGCGGAGAAATATTCTCTGTAATATTCACAATTGACGATTATGCTCCAGACGGCTATAATAGATACATTAATGGCTTTTATGGAGTAATAGTAATTTCTGCGCTTAATGTAGAGAAACGGTGGCTGGTGCAAACCGTTTAAGCAGGGGATGAACTCGATTCCGCAGCCGGAAACAGGAAATGGTTTCCCGCCTGACCCGTGTTAAGGGTTTTAAGTGATGCCTTAACGCATAACAAGAGTGGTACCGCGGATATTTTCCGTCTCTTTATTTAGAGACGGATTTTTTGTTTTTAAAATAAGCCGCCTGGGACCGTCGTTTAGTATGGACCATTGGTAAATCAACAATTTAAATAGAGGAGCGATTTTATGTTAAGTACTCATGAAATTGAGAAAAAATGGCAAAATTACTGGGATGATCATAAAAGCTTTATGGCCGTGAACGGGAGTGACAAGGAAAAATATTATTATTTGATCGAATTCCCCTATCCCTCGGGATCAGGTCTCCACGTCGGTCATGTGCGGAGTTATACGGCATTGGATACCATGGCCCGCAAAAAACGGATGATGGGTTATAACGTTTTGTTCCCCATCGGCTGGGACGCATTTGGTGCTCCGGCTGAACAGTACGCCGTCAAGAATCGTATCCACCCCTCCAAAGCGGTGGAGGAAAATATCAAAGTCTTTAAAAAACAGGTCAAGGACATCGGGATCTCCTTTGATTGGAGCCGTGAATTTTCAACCACTGACCCGGACTACTATAAATGGACTCAGTGGCAGTTCCTGAAGTTTTTCGAACATGATATGGCCTACAAGGCAAAGAAAAATATCAACTGGTGTCCCTCCTGCAAAACCGGCCTGTCCAATGAGGATTCCTCCGGCGGCGTCTGCGAGCGGTGCGGAACCCAGGTCGTCCAAAAACAGAAAGAGCAGTGGATGCTCCGCATGAGCGACTATGCGGAACAGTTGCTCCAGGGCTTGGACGACACCAAACTGATGGAGCGGATCAAGACTGCCCAGATCAACTGGATCGGCAAGTCCGTCGGTGCTGAGCTGGATTTTAAAATCAAGCAGACCAGCGACAACCTGCGGGTATTTACCACCCGGCCGGATACAATTTATGGCGCCACCTTCATGGTCATCGCCCCCGAACACCCCCTCATCGATGAACGGCAGGCCATCATCACCAACATGGACGAGGTCCGACGGTACCGTTCAGAAGCCAACACCCGCACAGAGTTTGAAAGAACCCAAATGACCAAGGATAAAACCGGCGTCCGGCTGGATGGCCTCACCGCCATCAATCCGGCCACGGACAAGGAAATCCCCATATTCATTTCCGACTACGTCATGATGGGCTACGGTACCGGAGCCATCATGGGTGTACCCTCCGGCGACCAGCGGGACTGGGAATTTGCAACGAAGTTTGGGATCGAGATCATTGAAGTCATCCAAGGCGGCGATATGAAACAAGGCGCCTATACCGGGGACGGCATCATGGTGAACTCCGGCCCATTGAATGGGATTGATAATAAGAAAGAGGCCATTGATAAGATCATGGAGATCCTCACGGTGAAGCAGCTTGGTCAAAACAAAATCAACTACAAGCTGATGGATTGGGTATACTCCCGACAGCGGTTCTGGGGAGAACCGATTCCCTTGATCTACTGTGATGACCATGGCTGGGTCGCAGTCCCGGATGAGGAGCTGCCGGTAACCCTGCCCATGGTGGCCGAGTTTGAACCAACTGAGGATGCCGAGAGCCCCCTGGCGAAGATAACCGACTGGGTGAATGCCCCCTGCCCCAAATGCGGGAAAATGGGCCGGCGGGAGACCGACACCATGCCCAACTGGGCCGGCTCATCCTGGTATTTTTTACGTTATATGGATCCCCACAACGACAAAGAGTTTGTTTCACAGGACGCCTTAAACTACTGGGGACAAGTCGACTGGTACAACGGCGGTATGGAGCATGCCACCCGGCACTTGCTGTATGCCCGCTTCTGGAACCAGTTCCTGTATAACATCGGACTGGTCCCGCACAAGGAACCCTTCATGATCCGCTCCTTCCACGGGATGATTTTAGGTCAGGACGGGGAGAAAATGTCCAAATCCAAGGGCAACGTGGTAAATCCCGACGATATGATCAAAAAGTACGGCGCCGATACCTTGAGAGCTTATGAACTCTTTATCGGCGACTACGAAAAAGAAGTCGCCTGGAATGAAAACGGCCTGAATGGCTGCCGCAGGTTCCTTGACCGGGTGATCAAGATCGGCGACAAGCTCACTGGGGATACAGGGTTCTCCAAAAACACCGAAAAGCTCTTCCACCGGACCATCAAGAAGGTCACCGAGGACATCGATTCCCTGAAGTTCAACACAGCAATTGCCAGTCTGATGATCCTGATGAATGAATTGGATAAACAGGACCACATCAGCAAAAAGGATTACCGAACCCTCCTGTTGCTGCTCAACCCAACCGCTCCCCACATCACCGAGGAGCTCAACGAAGTCTATGGGCTGGGCAAACCTTTGTGTGACAGCGAATGGCCGACCTACCGGGAGGACATGCTCCTGGAGGATGAGAAGGAAATCGCCGTTCAGATCAACGGAAAGGTTCGGACCACCATCAATGTCAACATCAATGATTCCGAAGACATCATGAAAGAAAAGGCTATGGCGGAAAAAGCCGTTAAAAAATATACGGACGGCAAACAGATCGTCAAGACCATCGTCATCAAGGGTCAAATCGTAAACATTGTTGTAAAATAATTCAATCAATCAATCAATCAATCAATCAATCAATCAATCAGGGCTGCCGGGAATCGATACAGGATTCCCGGCAGCCCAGTCTTTTTCATTGAATATTTAATCCAGACAATGAATAACGATGTATAACGATTTATTAAAATTTGTGAATTTATCCCAAAAAGTAAAATCGGGCAACGT
>CAZOTM010000007.1:0-26200 GCA_964582675.1 uncultured Clostridiaceae bacterium | reverse complement strand
GACCCGGCCGATTTCCCATGGTCACGGGGAGTTGAATGGCCGTCCCCCTTCTCCCTGTTTATGCCGCAGGCCCCTGAAGATCCAGTTGATCTTCAGGGGCCTGCGGCTGTGACTCTGATTTTCCAATGCTGCGTTTATAACTCCCAGCTTCCCACTCCCCTCATCAGAAAAGCGGCGGCCATCCAATCCCTATTCACTGCAATCCCGGTTAACCTAAATCACAGTTTAAACAGGAGCCACTTGTGGGTAGCCTGCTCATACTTAAATTCGGCCAGGGTCTGCCTCCCTTCGATCTCCACATTGCAGGTGAATACCTCCATATCATTGCCGGCCAGCTTTTCTTTAAACTTGTTCTGCACACTGACGATCCTGCCTTTGAACAATTCATCGCCAATATTGAATCGAAAACTTACCGGCTTTAAGTCGCCCCTGAAATCAAACCAGCCGATCATATCCACCGGTAGTGCCCTTAGCTTCATCTCCCCGGCCTCCTTTCAAACATACGTTCTTTTTCTTTATTATAGAACACTTGTTCTATAATCTCAACCGGGTTCCATTGAAATCCCCGGTCTAAAATAATATGCACTCATGGTTCGCTCTGCTTGAAAAAGTTTACACATTAAGTTCAAATAGATAGTAAAATCAACTTGAGGAAACCACTCAGGGAGGAGGAACAGCCAAATTAAGTTGTGGCTGAATTTGCATGAAGCCGATTTTTGAAACAAGAGGCCTGTCATTTCAAATAAAGGGCAGGCGGGTCGTGGATTTGAATATTGCACTCCCCAAAGGGTCGGCCGCGGTGATAAGCTCCGCTGATTATGACCGGGTCCGGGATTTCTTTCAGGTCATGGAAAACCCGGCCCTTAAACTGGCGGGGGAACTTGTCCTGCCGAACAACCATGCCCAGATTTACTCAGCGGATGAATTTTCCGACCGCTTAAAGGGCGGGGATGAGCTGGAGCTGGCCAGGCTCCTGTCCGGAAACGGCAAGGCCGAAGCCTATGCGCTGGCTGGAAAATATGAAATCAGCCACCTCTTGTCCCTGAAAACCGCAGTTTATGACGAGTATGAAAAGTTTCGGCTCAAGCTGGCCATTGCCATGCTGACTAACCCTCTGGTCCTGCTGCTGGAGGAGCCCTTTTTAAAGCTCTCGGCAGCCGATCAAGCCAAGGCTGTGGGCGCCTTAACGGATTATCTGGCCGGAGGCGGTGCGATCCTCATCGGTTCCAGGCGGCCCCATGAATTTTCCTCGATCAGCCCAACCATGGTGGACCTCCTGATCCGGAAGAGAGAGGCGGAGGCTGGGACGGTTCAAAGCGATTTCGCCCTGGACGGAATCGGAGGGGAACCTTCGGCCGCAGACTGGCCGAGGGTTCCCGTAAGCTCCCTCCTGCCCGAGCTTACCCAAAGGATTTATGGATTGCCCCAGAGTGAAGCCACCGACTATAAACTTCGGCGGATCCCGCAGATCCATTATTTTGAAAGGTGCGAGGCTGGCTATCTGCTGGAGTATAGGCCGGCGGATGAAGATGCCCTGGACAAGGAGCTTAAAACCCGCGGCCTCCTCCCGGGGGCGGGAAGGCCTGATGGTACCGGCCAATGAAACAGGTATCTGACTTTGATCGGTTCCGGGCCATGACCGTTTATGAACTCAAAAAGCTTTGGTTGACCCCGGCTCCCTATATCCTTCTCTCGGTCATGATCGCCATCTCACTGTTGATCCCCGCCACGTTCAACCGCCCCAAATGGGCAATTACCCCTCCAGGGGCCGCCGATCCGGAAAACCGCCCTGGCCTGACCTCTCTTGAAGACCAACCCGGCCCCTTGGAGGAATACCGGAATTACCTCCGCACTGCTCCCGTGGGAGCGATGGAGGGGGAACAGCTTAAGTCCGCCATTTTGTCGGCGGCGACTGATAATGATGCGAACCTGCCGGATGGGGCAGTCGATGATACCTTCTCCGGTGCCGCTTACTTTAATTACTTCGCCGGCAATCTGTCCGGCTTGATCCTCCCGGTTTTTGCCCTGATCATCGTTTCCGCAGGCAACCCCGCCCGTCAATCTCATTCACGGCGCCTGGCCGGCTGGGACAGATCCCTCTTGGCCGCCTTTACCGCAGAGGTAATCACCATTCTGGCGGTTTCCCTCCTGCCGGTTATCGGCTTCACCCTCTGCTATTCGCTGATTTATGGCCCCGGCCCACTCCATATGAAATTCGTCTTCAATTTAAGACGCATCGGCGAGTCCCCCTGGCCATCCACCCTGCCATCCGCCTGGCAAACCACCGGTTTGTCGGCCCTGCCCCTGCCCACTGATCTTCTGGATAACTTCCGGGGCGGCCCTACCATCAGCCTGTTCCAGGGGATCTGGTTCATGGCTGCCTATCAGGTTGGCCAGATCCTCTCTATCACAGCCTGGATCAGATGGCTGAAGACCCTGGTCAAAACCGACGGTTTCATCGCCCTTTTCACCCTGGGTGCATTGATCGCTGCGGACTGCCTGAGCCAAATCAGTATCCTGAAGGTGCTCCTCGGCTATGTCTTCCTGTCTTATTCAAATTCCTTCAGAGACGTCCTGCCCCAGCCCGACCCCCTGGCCTGGATTACCGGCGGACACTCCGATCTGCCTGCCTATGATTACTATACGGGGATCATCGTGATGGTTTTCTCCACGATCCTCCTCCTATATCTTGCCATGAGACAGAATTCCGATTTTCCCAGGGAGGAGGTGAACCAGCTATGAGGAATGCCTTGGGGAGGAGCTTACGCCTGTTACACTGCCTGATCCATCGAGAGCGTGTCTCCCGCCATTTTTTGCTCTCAGTCACCCTGCTCATCATTTCCGGGTGGATGATCGCCTTTTTCCCGGCCGCCTCGGACAACTCCGCCACACAGAGCAATTATCCCATCTATAAAAGCCATGCTCTGGGGACCTTAAACGAGGAGCTGGCAAATGGTTCCGACCGCCTCTCAAAAATCTCTGCCGGGGACTACCCTTCGCCGGCGGACTATGAAGCGGCGGCGAAGCAGATCAGGGAAAGCCTGTTCCGGATCCGGGCTGAATATCAAAGGATCAGCGACATGGAGGAAGAAACTTACTATTTCACTTATCCGGCAGGGGATGCAGTCACCGCTTTGATCCAAACAATGGGCAGCCCTGATCCGGTGGGCCAGGCTGATATCCCAGGAATCAACCGCACCCTGGAGGCTGGGTTGGCTTCCCGGGATCCTGCCATTTACGCTCAAGCCTACAACATCAAACATAAGCTGCTGGCGGATCCAGGTGAAAATAACGCCCAGTCCGCCTACTTGAGGGTCTCCAGGGTGCAGGCGGTCATCATTCTGCCGCTTATTTCCGCTTTGACTGCCGTTTCCGTCTTCAGCGGCAGAAAGACGGGTTCCCGGCAGACTCCCCAGTCAAATCCCCTGATAAAATTCCTGGCCGCAGCCCTCCTCATCACCGCCGCCCTGGCCCTCAGATGGCTGGTCATCTCCGGAATGGCCGCCCTGTTCTTGGACAGACGCCTTGGCGGGATGCTTCTTTATAGCTCCGCTCAACTTACCGGCAGCTTTTTCCCTGAGGTATTCAGCTTTTCCCCCATGACCTTTGACCAGCTGCTCCGCTTCGTTCAGGGGACCGACCTCTTGTACGCCCTGTTCATTCAGGCCGTTGCGGTATTGCTCTTTCAATTGACGGACAGCCAGCTGACAGGGATCACCCTGCCAGCGGTTATTTCCCTGGCCTCTTGTCTGACGCTCCCCCTCTTCAACAAGGGAACTTCCGGCCTCTTTTTCCCTGGGGCCTATCCCGCCTGGGGCATGCTCAGTCAGCTGGAGTCCAGGCGGATGATCTACTCCGGATTTGGCCGTGACGCTGCCCCCTTGCTGATTAAGGACTTCCCGGCCGTATTACAGTCACTCCTCCTGGGCATATTAATCTTTTGGCTGGCATCTGCGGCAATCGGCCGCCTGAAAATGGTCAAACACAACCGCCCTGGCTATGAGTAACACCTCTGTTAAAGTCCATCCCCCCTAAAAACAGAAACGTCGGGAATATTTTTTCCGGGGCTGTTCATTTCACTGGAATTATTGTATTATTTATATATCGACATACTCCGATATATAAGCAATCTTTGATCCAGAATAAGCCAAGTGGTTTTTACTTAAAGCCACCTTATTGGTTTCGGGATCGTTGCTTTACAACAACTAACACGTAAATTACCAAATTGCCCTTAGCAAGAAATCAGCATACCCCAAAAAATAAACTGAAAACGAAAGAGGATGAAACAATGTTTGGATTTGGAAAAAGTTTTTCACTGACTGCGGAAGAGTTTGAAAGCAAAGCAGCCGCAGGCGCCCACATCATAGATGTCAGAACCCCCCAGGAATTCAAGCAGGGTCACATCAAGGGGGCCAGCAACATCCCTCTGGCCACGGTGCCCATGCACTTGAACGAGCTCTATCAATATAAGGATAAGAACGAAGACATTTTACTCTACTGTCATTCCGGAGCCAGAAGCGCCCAGGCCTGCTACTTTCTGATCAAGAATAATTTTACTCAAGTGTTCGATTTGAAGGGCGGCGTAGGACATTGGAGGGGAAAATTGGTGTGATCAGCCTTAGGGCTGGAGGTGATCAACCTTACGGCTGGAGATGATCAACGTTCCGGTTGAGGAGGCACCCCACTAGGATGGGTAAACTATTATTCACAATGGTTCCTTAATAGGTTAATATTATCATTACGCTCATTTCGGAAATTAATTAACATTGCCGTGAATCAATTATGAACTTTGTAACTTTTCCAACTAAACTCCTCCGAAATATTATAAAATATAATTGTTAAAAAAATACGACGAATCAAGACGAAGGAGTGATCAAGCATGTCTGATAAAATAATTTATGAATTATTTAATAGAGATACGGAAAATGTCAAACGATTGAGAAAAGAGGGCAAGATCCCCGGTGTCATCTATGGCGCCCACCTGAAAGGCGGAAAATCTTTCTACATGGAAGAAAAGGTCCTCAGTGAAATGCTCCGTAAAAACACGAAATCATCCACTCTCAGTGTCAAAATTGATGGGGTCCTTGGCAATGCCATTGTCAAAGAGGTCCAAAGACACCCGCTGAATGGATCCCTCCTCCATGTGGATCTTCAAGGCATCGGCAAGGATGAAATCCTTACCCTGACCATCCCATTGAAGTACGTCAACGAAGACGAGGTAACCTTCAGAAACCTGATCACCAATATCAACTTCAATGATATCCAGGTCAAGGGCGAAGCTGACAAGCTGCCTGAAGTGATCGAAATCGATTTGGCTGGTCAGACCCCGGACGCGCGGTTTACCGCCGGCGATCTGGTTCTGGCAGAAGGCCTTCACCTGGTTACCCCAGCCGACGAGCTGTTGTACACCATCAGTGAACCAAAAACTCAGGAGAAAGAGGCTGCCGCTGAAGAATCTGAAGTACCAGCCGCCCCTGCCGAGTAATCAGAAGGTCATTTATTCAAACCGCCTGATATGGATCGTTTCTTATGATCCGACTGTCTAAGGTCAATAAGCTGGAAAAGCATCCCTCATTGCTGGGGGATGCTTTTCCATTGCTCCGTTTATTCTCTGCCTTAAGTCAGACGGGACATTTTAGTTTGTCAGGTCAGAGATACCACATATAGGGCTGACCGTTTGCCGGTGGGAATGATTTTAAGATTGCCAAAGCGCTCCTCCAGTTCCTTCTCCACGACCTGTATAAACTCAAAGTAGTCCCCGCCCTCCAGATATTCTACCAGGGAGACCAGCCAATTCCTCTGCTGATTGTAGTCGGACAGAATGATGTAGTTTGAAGAGACCCGCTCCATCTCCCCATACAATTTCCGCCTTGCTTCCGGCTGCAAACCATGGGCAACAAAGGACGCCATGGCAACCTGGAAGGACTTATCCTGAAAGGGCAGCTTTTCCGTTCCGTCCGCCAGTTGAAAGACGATGTTCTGGGGGGCGGTTTTCCGTCTGGCGATATCGATCATCTTCCAGGAAGCGTCGATCCCGGTGACTTGATGGCCCAGTTCATAAAGGACCGAGGCGAGGGCGCCCGTCCCGCAGCCAACGTCAAGGATCTGCGTCGGACTCGGCAGGTCCAGTGAGACTTGGACCTCCCTTAGGAGATTTCGGTAGCGGCGCTTCTGATAATTAAAAAACAGTCCGTAGACCGGAGCAATTGTCGTAAATAACAGTCTGTCCTTATTTTTCATTTGATCCGTCCCCTTGTCTGTCTGCCTTGGATCTTTGATCCAAGGACTGTCTGCGGCCTGCTCCGATATTCTCATGAAGCACCTTTCTATGAATTCCTGAAACTGGTTCCTATAGGATCCGGAAGCCGGTTTCAAGGAGTAATTTGAGAAAGGACAGGCTCTCCTTCAGGGTATAAAAGAACCGGTGGGTGAACAGGGGGCTTGCCACCGGTGAATCAACGGCCTCCAGGTTGAAGTATGCGGCGATTTTCATACACCGTAAATTGTGAAAGGAATTGGTAACGACGATGACCCTTTCGTTCAGCTTATTTTCCCGGATCAACTCAAGGGAATACCTGAAATTACTCAGGGTATTCCGGGCTTTGTCTTCTTTATAGATCCTGCCTTCAAAGATCCCTTGCTCCAGGAGGTAGTTTTTCATGACCTCACTTTCACTCAGGCTCTCCCCCGGGCTCCGGGCTCCTGAAACCACGACCTTCATGCCCGGGTATTCCCTGAGCAGCTCAATTGCCCCGTCCAACCGCTCCGCCAGGTAAAGGGAGGGATTCGTCCCGTTGATACCGGCTCCGGGAACAACAATGGTTTCATACCCACCCACCGCCTGCCTTAACCCTTTTGGGCGGTTCATATCCACCACCAGGGAAACTTCGGTTTGAAGCATGAATACCGTCAGTACTGCCAGGATCCCAATGGGCAGTTTAAACTTCCAATCCCTTTCTTCCCCATGGTCGTCTCCCCGGTCATCCATTTCCCGGTTTCCCCGGTTGCTGCCTCCGCTGCTGCCTCCACTGCGTCCTTGGCTGCTATCCTGGTTGCCTCTTTGAGCCTTTCTTCGGCTATGGATCAGCCCCTCACCGATCCGGGTGATCAGAACGGCAGTCACGAGGCTCAGTAAGGCAGGTCCGTGGATCACAGCCGCAAAAAACAGCAGGCTGGCTGACAAGATCCAAAGAGTCGCCGCCGACTTCTTCATGGGCCAGGCTCCCCCAGCCATAAACAATCATTCCTGCTGTTTCCCCTTCTCCGGATCCTAAAAAAAAGGGCAATCATCAGATCACCCTTACTGTGCCATTTTTAATATAATCAAGGATCAGCAGTTCGC
Organism: uncultured Clostridiaceae bacterium; assembly: GCA_964582675.1. Taxonomy (GTDB): domain Bacteria; phylum Bacillota; class Clostridia; order Clostridiales; family Clostridiaceae; genus JG1575. The sequence continues at coordinate 18,858 of CAZOTM010000007.1, read as the reverse complement.
CCTCAATATCCTTGGAATCCGGTTTGACCCTGAAAAGACCCCGAAAAACATCCCTTTCACCTTCGCCGAACCGAATGAGGATCGCCTCCCGTTTCTTGTGGTCCGTATAATCTATGTTCTGAAATCCATCAGAGATCAATTTTATGACTTCAAAGGGGTCTTCTTTAATCTTTTTCTCTTCCAGCGCTGATTTGACAGCATTATATACTTCTCGCTCTGTCATTATCCCACCTCACTTTAATATAACTATATTATCATAAAGATGGATGGATTAACAACGGTTCCTATGTTAATCTATCCTCCCCTGCAATTAGCCACAATCGTTCATTGCCTAATCATATCCTGATTGGGAATAATGGAAGGGATGGACGCTTAGATCCGGACAGTTCACATGGAGTATATAATATCTTCCATGAATTTGAATTCCTTTTGAAAGTGACTCAAAAAAATCATTCATTGATAGAGATTTTAATAATTCTTGAAGGAAATTGTCCAAATGAAAATATTAAACTCACCAGGGACGAAAAAGTTAACAGTGAAGCTGTAAAAAAGCCAAGGAGGTATTCCTGTCTATTGGAATAACTCCACTATGGTAATCCGATCCATTGGTGTCGGCTCCAAAAGAACCAGGGAGTCATTGCCCCTCAGATCGATTGGCAATAACTCCCTGGATTTCCCCTTGCTTGACTGAAACAGTCAACAATTGGCTCCTATTTCATTCCGGTTGAATTACTTCTTTTCAACAAGGGCGGCCTGGCTGGCGCTGAATTCCTTGAATCCGCCGTCCAGGGTGACAACCTTGCTCATGTCATACCCAATGGCTGACAATGCGTCGGTGGCTGCCTGAGCATATTTGTTTCCGGTGTAGCAGACCAGAACCAGCTGATCGGCACTTCCATTGGTTACTTCTTTCAGAGCTGCGATACCGGAAGCGGTATCCCCTTCAACCGCGGCGCTTAAATCAGCGGGCACAGCACTCTTAACCGTTGAAATTGCAACATCGGCAGCTTTTCTCAAGTCAATGAACTTGTAGCCGGGTTTGCCGATCAATGCAGCTGCATCAGCGGCTGAGATTTTCTTCATTTCAACCTTGTTTGCAGCCGGAGCGGCAGCAGTCGTGGCTGCAGATGGAGCAGCAGTGGTAGTAACTGTGGCTGTTGGGGTACATGCAGCGAGGGCAGGAACGAGAACCAGAACTGACAGTAATGCGGCGATTGTTTTTTTCATAATTTCCTCCAGGAATTTTATTTATATTTTTTATTATTGGTAACTGTGCAAAAAACTTAATTGGTGAATTATTCCCATTATCCTTTCGAAGTCCGGCTTAATAAAGGCTCCTAATTATTTTTAGCAGTAATCTAGGAGGTCATTGATTAAATCCTTGAGCGATACGAAGTTCGACAATAAGCATGACCTTTGAAACACCTGTCCAGGAAACGCAACAGAATGCGAATAGCCATGGAAGTGGTTTCGGTGTCTCTCAAAAAAAATACCCGGCAAACTTTATTCGTCCAGGGATCTCAGCACTCAAATACAGGATTCAATCTAAAAATCAGATTGAAACCATAAAAGGATGCTTGCATCACACACTTTTCGAATTATTCACAGGTTATTAGAGACCTTTATCATTCTATCCTCGTTTTAATTTTCTGTCAATGCGAAAAATTATAAATGAATGTATATCTAAATATATGTTTATTTATTGATATTTAGTCAAGGTATACGTTTAAGTTATATAAAAACCATGGCTGGATTACTGTTTTAATTAACCAGCGGGTTGGTCTATGGTACACACCGGGCCCGGATCGAAAGGGGTTGTTTTCTATAACTTTTTTGAATACTGTCTCACTGAATTTGGTTACCACCGGACCTAGGACATAGCTTTCGATGAGTGACAGCCCCCCCTATGCTTCCGGTTCATCTGAAAGATCTTATATTGTCTGTCTCCAGTTGCTCATTTTCAAGCTGATGAAGGCAATAAAGACCAGCTGAAGATTGAAATTTAATTATTGGTAATCCAACCGCCCCTATCATATAATAGATTGTATACTTGATCATTCATTGAATTAGAATGATTATAAAGTTAAAACGAAATTAATATTTCGTTCATTGTTCATTAATAAATATTATTTAGACTGTAATGGGTTAAGGAGTTAATTTATGAGTTTCTATATCGTTACCGATTCAGCAGGAGATATTCCTGACCGCCTGGTTGAAAAATGGGGTATTTCCGTTTGCCGTTTATCCGCCCATTTTAACGGGAGAACCTATCTGGACGCTTTTACTGAAATCAACATGCATGATTTTTACGAGGCCCTGAAAAACGGCCAAACTTCTACCACTTCCCAGGTCAATGCCAATCAGTTCGAGGAAGTGTTCCGCGACAAGCTGAAAAACCATGATAAGATCCTTTATCTGGGCTTCGCCCATGTTTTGTCCGGCACCTTCCAAAGTGCCGTCATTGCGAAACAGACCCTGGTAGACGAGGATCCATCCCTGAAGGACCGCATCCTCCTGGTCGATACCCTGAGCGCCTCCCTGGGCATAGGCCTGTTGGTCAATGAAGCTGTTGAGATGCGCGATAAGGGGATGTCGGCGGATGAAACGGCCGCTTATATTGAAAACGAAAAACTTAAGGTCAACCAATGGGTCTTGGTGGATGATCTAAACCATTTAAAAAGAGGCGGCCGGGTTTCCTCCCTTCAGGCAACCGTCGGATCGATCCTGGGCATCAAGCCGATCCTCTGCATCAACAACGAAGGCCGGCTTTTGAATGTGGGCAAGGCCAAGGGCCGCAGGAAAGCAATTACGACCCTCTACGAGATGTTCAAGCAAAAAGCCCTGCCGGGAACCAAACGGATATTTATCAGTCATGGGGATGCAGAGGCTGATGCCTTTGCCTTAAGGGATATGATCATGGCGGACAGTGAGGTCACCGAGTGCATCATTGGATCCGTGGGCATGGTCATCGGCAGCCATACCGGACCCGGAACCCTGGCGGTGTTTTTTAAGGGGACGGACCGGGAAAAATTCAACCTATAGTATTTGATCCACTGGGGATTAAAATAAACCATCGTGTAAAAAAGGAGAACAATATGGATTTCAAACATTCAAAGACATTAGCCAACTTGTCAAAAGCCTTCGCAGGGGAGTCACAGGCCAGAAACCGGTACACTTATTATGCAGAAGTTGCAAGGAAAGAGGGTCTTGAGCACGTAGCCGCAGTTTTTGAAGAAACCGCCTGGAATGAAAGAGCTCATGCTGAAGTCTTCTATAACCATATCGTTGAAAACCTTGGTGAAGGCATCATCGAAGTTAACGCCACCTACCCCGCGTCCATCGCTGACACCGCCAAGAATTTAAAGGCCGCCGCTGATGGGGAAAGAGAAGAGTGGGACGTCTTATACAAGAGCTTCAAGGAAGACGCCATTGCCGAAGGCTACAAGCTGATCGCCCATTCCTTCCAGGAGATCGCAGAGATCGAAGAACACCATGAGAACAGATATCTGGCACTTTGGGCTCTGGTCAAAGACGGCAAATACTTCACAAGAGACGAAGAAACTGCCTGGAAGTGCCGAAACTGCGGCTATGTCCACGAGGGCAAAAAAGCCCCTGTGGTTTGCCCGGCCTGCAACTACTCCCAGGCACATTTCGAGCTGAAGGAAACCCAGCAGTAACCAAACCTGTCCACGCCTGACATTGATCGGCCAACATGCTGTCATAATTCCCCACCGGGAATTATGACAGCTTGCTTATTTTCTAGTATTTTCTCCCATTGAGGTTATTCTAAGCTTCTTTGGCAGCTGTTCCAAATTCTTGATTCCTGGAGTACCATGGTTTAGGTTTAGAACCAGTTTTCAGTTTAGCAGCGATATTTCTGTTATGGAATATTATTACTGCCCTTCCCATCCGCTCAAAATATATACAACCCCTTGATTGATGTTAAAATGAGATTGAGATCGTACTGGAAACCTGCAGATCATTGATTTAGTGTCAAAATCCTTTCTCCTGCAGTTTGGATGTGGCTATGGGATTCATTGAAGATCTTTTCGGAAATCCGGCACTGCTGATCACCATCATCCTGACCATCAGCGTTGTATTGGTGAATGGCTGGACGGATGCGCCCAACGCCATCGCCACTGTGGTTTCCACCAGGTCGATGACACCGCGCACCGCTCTGATCATGGCGGCGCTCATGAATTTTTTGGGCGTCCTGGTCATGACCCTGGTCAATAAGTCCGTTGCTGTGACCATCACTAAAATGGTGGATTTTGGCAGCGGTGGCGAAGGTCTGGTGGCCCTTTGCGCCGCACTCATCGCCATCGTTTTGTGGGCTGGCGCAGCCTGGTACTTCGGGATTCCCACCTCGGAATCCCATGCCCTGATCGCCGGTTTATCGGGAGCCGCCATTGCCTTTAATGGCGGGATCGGCGGAATCAATGGGGCGGAGTGGATCAAGGTGATCCAGGGGCTTGCCTTGTCCACCATCCTGGGTTTTTCCCTGGGGTTTTTGGTGGTGAAGCTCATTGGGGGGTTCTTTAGGAAATTAAAGCGAGCCAGGGCCAATGCTGTCTTTGGCCGGCTGCAAATCGCCGGCGCTGCTGCCATGGCGTTTATGCACGGCGCCCAGGATGGCCAGAAGTTTATGGGGGTTTTTCTGTTGGGCTTGTTCATGGCCCAGGGCCAGCCCATCCCGGACGCCTTCGCCATTCCCCTGTGGCTGATGGTCATGGTTTCCGCGATCATGGCTTTGGGTACCTCCATCGGTGGCTACCGCATCATCAAGGCAGTGGGCATGGATATGGTGAAACTGGAAAAATACCAGGGCTTTGCCGCTGACACGGCGGCAGCCATCTGCTTATTATTGGCATCCTTAACCGGGATGCCGGTATCCACCACCCACACGAAAACAACGGCCATCATGGGGGTCGGGGCGGCCCGGCGGCTATCCTCCGTCAACTGGAGGATCGTGGGCGATATGGTCCTGGCCTGGGTTCTGACCTTTCCAGGCTGCGGACTCATCGGCTTTTTAACAGCCCGGTTATTCATGCTGATTTTCTGATCTACAGGCCTGAAAATCGACCGATCTACGGATCTACCGATCAACAAGAAGAAAATGACTCAGACCAATCAAAGGGAGGCAGGCGACTTGAACAAGACGAATTATTATTTTAATGCATTCTCGGAAATTGCCGGCTATGGCGTGAGGATCGCCGAGGAGCTCCAGGAGACCCTCAATCATTACGGATCCATCGACCTCCAGGCCAAAACCCGGGCAATGCATGACCTGGAGCATGAAGCGGATATGCTTTTGCAATCACTCATGGATAAATTGACCGATGAGTTTATCCCGCCCCTGGAGCGGGAAGATATTGTGGCCCTGGCCCAGGAACTGGATAATGTGGTTGACAACATCGAATCCTTGTTTCAAAAACTCTACATGTACAACATCAACCAGTTAAGGCCGGATACCCTGGGATTCTCTGAAATCATCCTCCGCCTCACCAAGGCATTAAAAAGCCTCCTGGACGAGTTCCCCAATTTCAAGAAACCGGCCAGGCTGAAGCAATTGATCGCTGAGATCATTGCGTTGGAAGAATCCGGTGACCGCCTCTACCTGGAAGCCATGCACCAGCTTTACCGGGGGGAAACCGATCCGATCTGCATCAATTCCTGGACCACCATTTATGATCGTCTGGAGAAATGCTGCGATTCGGTGGAGCATGTGGCGGATATTGTGGAAACGGTCATATTGAAGAATAGTTAACGCAAAAGGACCGGGAAATCAAAGTTTCCCGGCCTTTTGGTTTTTAGCTGTGCAGTCAGCTTATTCCTGATTGATCCAGCTTTACCGTTTCCTCTTAATATTCCTGTTAATATTCCTCTTAATATTCCTCTTAATATTCTTCCTCGGCATAGATCTTGATGAGGTTCAATACCACTGAGACGGCTTTTTCCATGGCGTCCACGGAAATGAATTCAAATTCCCCATGATAATTTTCGCCTCCGGTGAAAATGTTGGGACAGGGCAGGCCCTTATAGGACAACTGAGCTCCATCCGTTCCGCCCCGGACCGGTGAAATATTGACTTCGATCCCGGCCATCTCCATGGCTTTCCTGGCATTTTCCACAATGTACATGTGGGGTTCGATCATTTCCTTCATGTTTTTGTAGGAATCCTTGATCTCAACTTTAACAGTGCCCGGTCCATAGAGATGATCGATCTCGCCGGCGGCCTCGAGCATTTTGGCCTTTTTCATGGCAAAGCTGTCAGTTTCGAAATCCCGGATGATGTAGCTCATTTCAGCTTTATCCACGGTTCCCGCCATATTCAGCAAATGGTAAAACCCCTCATAGCCTTCAGAATACTCCGGCCGCTCACTTTGCGAAATCAGCTGATCGTATTGATTGGCAATGGTTATGGCGTTTTTCAGCTTGTTTTTGGCCGATCCGGGATGAACGCTTCTGCCCTGGATGGTCACCTTCGCCGCAGCGGCATTGAAATTTTCGTACTGGAGCTCGCCCAAGGGACCGCCGTCCATGGTGTACCCAACATCGGCGGCAAACTTGGCCACGTTGAACAGGGCTGGTCCCCGGCCGATCTCCTCATCGGGGGTGAAGGCCACATGGACCTTCCCGTGTTTGATCTCCGGGGTATCGTGCAAAATTCTCAGGGCGGCCATAATTTCGGCGATCCCGGCCTTATCATCGGCCCCCAACAGGGTAGTTCCATCCGTGACAATGAGGGTCTGTCCGATATAGGAGGATAGGGCCGGGAAGTCGGCGACCTTCATCACGATGTCCCTGGCTTCATTTAAAACGATGTCCCCGCCGGTGTAGTCAACTTCCCTGGGGGATATCCCCTCGCTGTTAAAGTCGGCCGTATCCAAATGGGCCAAAAAGCCCACCGTCTTGACGTTATTGGGGATGTTTGCCGGGAGATAGCCGAACAAATAGCCGTTCTGGTCCAATTCCGCTGTCAATCCCAGCTCTTCCAACTCCAGCTTCAGCAGCTGAGCCAGGAGCCGTTGATTTTCCGAGGAGGGACAGGCGCTGTTGCCTTCATTGGACCGGGTGTTGATCACCGCATATCTTAAAAAATCATCCTTGACACTGCTCATTTAATATTCCTCCGCAAACTGATCCGTTGAATCAAACTCCGGTTTGTAGACCCGTCTCCGGTCCAGGGAAAGGATATAGTCCGAGAAGGTGCCCTTTTCGATCCCTGCCACCGCATTCTTCATATCGTAAAGCCTGGCGTCGATAATATCCAGATTGTGGAGCACTTCGGCTTCCGGGAACATGGGCTTCACCGGAGAACCATACTCCGGTTCATAGTGGTGGGATAAGACCATATGCTGCAACAGCATGGTCACTTCTTTGGAGGTCCCCAATTCTCTGCCTGCCCGGTCGATGTTCTTGACGCCCTGGGTGATGTGGCCCAATAGGGTCCCCTCTACGGTGTACTCGCTGACGATCCCCAGATCCGAAGAATCCATTTCCTCCAGCTTGCTCAAATCATGGAGGATCACGCCGGCAAACAAGAGATCCTTGTTCAGGAAGTCGTAAACCTGGCAAACCTTGTCGGCCAGTTTCAGCATGGTGAGGACATGGTATAACAGTCCGCTCCGGATGGAGTGATGGTTCCGTTTGGCCGCCGGATAGTATAGGAGCTTCCCTTCATTTTCCCGGAACAGCTTTTCCGTGATGTTCTTGATATCCAGGTTATCCATGGAATCAATGTAGTCGGACAGGATCTCCTCAAACATGACCTCCGGCTGAAAGGGGGCTGAAACCACCAGGTCGGAGGGCGTGATCCGGTCATTCTCCGACACCGGCCGGATCCGCTCAATTTTAAACTGGGGGGTGTTTTGGTAGCTGGTGACGGTTCCCCGGACGCGGACGACCATACTGGGCTGATAGAGGTCCTCGGCTTCCACCGGTACTTCCCAAAGCTTGGCCGAGATCTCCCCGGTGGCGTCGCCCAAAATAAAATCCAGGTACTTTTTACCTGAAGAATTGGTGGTCTTAAGATCCACCCGCTTGATGATGAGAAAGCTGTCCACCCGCTCGCCCGTCATGTATTCGCTGATTTTTTTATATTGTAGTTCCATAATTACCTCCATGCAATGATTTGATTATACAACATTTAAGTCCCCTGTTTAAAATAATTGGAGGGGCAACCGCTGGATCAGTGCAAATTTTCAATGGAAAAAGGATTGTAAGGCAAAGCTCCGAACAATGGGCAGTGTTGTAAATTTCCAGCCTGGTCAGCCAGGCAAAGCCGACGAATTTGAGGGTTGAAAAAATTATTTATACTTATTAAGTTTTTCATTCGGTTGTGTGTTTGGCAAAAAAATTGTATCATTAACATATGTGATAACGATAACAACAGCTGGGACGTTTCGTCGATCCCGGCTGTTGGATATCCCTACCATTGAAGGTCCACATCAACAAGGAGGAACTAGGAATGAAGAAGGTTTTAGCGACAATTCTCTCTCTGGCTATGTTCAGCTCATTGGCTGCCTGCAGCACTACCACACCAACCACCACAGCAGCGGGTTCGACCACAGCCGGGACAACCACGGCAGGCACCACTGCCGCCGGAACTACTGCCGCCACAACAACCGGAGCTGCCGGCAATGTCAAGATCGGGTTTATCGCCCTCCATGACACAAACTCTGGCTATGATGCTGCCCATATTGAGGGAGTTACCAAGGCTGCCGAGGATTTGGGGCTTGATCCAAAAACTCAAATCATCTATAAGTACAATATTCCTGAGGATGAGACAGCTTATGACACCGCCGTTGACCTGGCTGAGCAAGGCGCGACCATCATCTTCTCCAACTCCTACGGCCACCAGATGCACATGCAGGCTGCTGCCGAAGAGTACCCGGACATCGTTTTTGTAGCGGCTACCGGCGATATGGCTGCCACCTCAGGATTGAAAAACTTTAAAAACATCTTCCCTTATACCTATGAGTCCCGCTATGTATCAGGCATCGTTGCCGGCATGAAGCTGAAAGAACTCATGGATTCAGGCAAAGTCACTGATCCTTATGTCGGTTATGTAGGCGCTTTCCCCTATGCTGAAGTGGTCAGCGGCTACACCGCTTTCCTTCTGGGAATCCAGACCGCAGTACCCACTGCCCACATGGATGTTCAGTATACCAACTCCTGGTACGACCCGGTGGCTGAAAGCGAAGCTGCCAACGCCCTAATGGCCAGAGGCGCTGTTATCATCGGCCAGCACGCTGACTCCACCGGAGCTCCTTCGGCGATCCAGGCGATGTTAGCCTCCGGCAAAACAGCTTACTCAGTTGGCTACAACATTGACATGCGTTCAGTTGCCCCGGATGCGGCTCTGACCTCAGCCCAAAACAACTGGTCAGTCCTCTATAAAGCCACCCTGGAAAAATTCATCAAGGGTGAAGTGGTCCCCGTTGACTTCGCCACCGGTTCCAAGGACGGAGCAGTCATGATCTCCGAACTCGGTTCCAAGGTTGCTCCCGGCACCAAGGAAGCGGTTGACGCTGCCTGGGCCGGTCTTAAGAACGGCACTCTGAAGATTTTTGATACCGCCAAGTTTACAGTCAAGACGGACTATGACAAGACCGTGGCTGCAGGCAAAACTCCTACCTACGAGATCGATGCTGACGGCCATGTGACCAAGTGCTTTGCCTTGGACAGCAATGGGGATTTCGTCAATGATACCGGTGAAGCCATTGTGAACGGCGCCTTTGAGGAATCCGTATTGCGTTCGGCGCCATACTTCTCACTTAGGATCGATAACATAGTAGAATTGAACAATAACTAACCACCATAAGCAAAATTTACAGCAGACACATTAAAGGGGCTGGCTCCAAGGGCCGCCCCTTTTCCAATCAAAAACTGCCCGTCTTCAAACCAGCTGCCCGTATTAATAAAAGTACTGCCGAACTTCAATAACCCGGCAATTGGAGCTTTTTACTTTAAATCAGTAGTAGCATATAATTAAACGGGGAGGATGGAAGATCCCCGCATCTACAGTCCCCGGCCTCTGGCCAGATTTTATGATGGTAAGGGCAGTCTCCCAGGAGATGGCCCTCAGCGTTATGAAATTTGACAGCATCTCTCTCCTCCGGCAGTTTCAGGAAATTTCCGAATAACCCCCCAGAATTAACTGGAATTGTCTCCCGGAATAATATGATGATCGACCCTGTGCCAAAAACAGTCCAGCCATATGCTTAGCCAAGACATGCCAAGAATGCCAAGAATGAAAAGAATGAAAAGAATGAAAAGAATGAAAGGATGATTCGTTTGGAACAATCCAGTGCAGTTCAAATGATAAATATCACCAAGCGGTTTGGCCCGGTGATTGCCAACGATAAAGTATCCCTGGAAATCAAGCATGGGGAGATCCTGTCCCTGTTGGGAGAAAACGGCAGCGGCAAAACTACCCTGATGAATATGCTGGCCGGCATCTATTTTCCTGATGAAGGTGAGATCAAGGTGGATGGCAAGGCCGTAACCATCGCTTCCCCCAAGGATTCCTTCCTCAACGGCATCGGCATGATCCATCAGCACTTTAAGCTGGTGGACGTGTTTACCGCGGCTGAGAACATCGTTCTGGGATTGGAGGAGGAAGGCCGGCTGGATCTGAAGAGTGCCTCCGTAAAGATCTCCGCCATTTGTGAAAAGTACGGCTTCTCCATCGACCCCGGGAAAAAAGTCTACGATATGTCCGTTTCAGAAAAGCAGACCGTGGAGATCGTCAAGGTCCTCTACCGGGGGGCCCAGATCCTGATCCTGGACGAGCCCTCCGCCGTGCTGACGCCCCAGGAGACGGACCGGCTCTTCGACGTTATGCGCAACATGAAAAATGATGGCAAAGCCATGGTCATCATTACCCATAAACTGAACGAGGTCATGGATGTATCCGACCGGGTGGCCGTCCTGCGCAAGGGTAAGTTCATCGGGGATGTGAAGACCAGTGAGACCAGCCCCCACCAGCTGACTGAAATGATGGTGGGCCATTCCGTCACATTGAACATCAACCGGCCCGAGCCCGTTCATCCAGTCCCCCGGCTCAATGTCCAGCATTTGACGGTTTATGACGCCATGGGCGTCAAGCGGCTGGACGATGTCAATTTTACTGCCCTGGGCGGTGAGATCCTGGGCATTGCCGGTATTGCCGGTTCCGGACAGCGGGAGCTGTTGGAATCCATTGCCGGATTGCACCAGGTCAGTCCCGGATCCCATATCCGCTATACCCCATTGGAAGGCCCCCCCATCCTCCTGGTTGGCAAGACGCCGCGGCAGATCCGGCGGGCCGGTATTTCCCTGGCCTTTGTTCCGGAAGACCGCATCGGCATGGGCCTGGTCGGCTCAATGGGCATGACCGGGAATATGCTCCTGCGCTCCTATCGGGACGGCGGGGTCGGCTTCACTGACCGCAAGGCGCCCAAAAAGCTGGCCGAAGAAATCATGGCCCAGCTCGAGGTGGTCACCCCCAGTGTGAATACCCCGGTCCGGCGCCTGTCCGGCGGTAATGTGCAAAAGGTTCTGGTCGGCCGGGAGATCGCCCAGCACCCGGTGGTCCTGATGACGGCCTATGCCGTCCGCGGCTTGGATATCAATACCTCCTATACGATCTATAATTTATTGACAGAGCAGAAAATGAAGGGGGTCGCCGTGATCTATGTGGGCGAAGACCTGGACGTTCTGCTGGAGCTGTGCGACCGGATCCTGGTACTCTGCGGCGGGCAGGTCAGCGGGATCGTTGACGGCCGGACCACCACCAAGGAAGAAGTCGGTCTGTTGATGACCCGGTTTAACAAGGAGGCTGTACAAGCATGATGAAACAACACAAGGAGCCCATCCTGAGAATCGCCAAGCGGGACAGCATTGCAACTCCAAAAGCTTATGGCATAAGGATCCTGGCAGTGGTCCTGGCTTTGGCGGTCAGCGGTCTGTTCATCTATGCGGTGACCAAGCTCAATCCCTTCCAGGTCTACGAAGCCATGTTCAAAGGCGCCTTTGGAACTGAGCGCCGCAGCTGGGTCACCATCCGTGACGCCATGATGCTCTTGGCCATCGGTGTCGGTCTGGCCCCTGCTTTCAAGATGAAGTTTTGGAATATCGGTGCGGAAGGCCAGATCCTGGTGGGTGCCATTATGACCGCCGGTTTGATGCGGGCCTATGGCGGCAAGATCCCCACGCCGACCCTGCTCCTCCTCATGGCCGCCTTAAGCCTTTTAGCCGGCGGAGTGTGGGGCGTCATCCCCGCCACCTTCAAAGCCCTGTGGAATACCAACGAAACCCTGTTCACCCTGATGATGAACTACGTGGCCATCCAGCTGACCAGCTATGCGGTGGCCCTTTGGGAAAACCCCATCGGCTCCAATACGGTAGGCGTCATCAACCAGCAGTCCAAGGCAGGCTGGTTCCCTGCCATGTTCGGCCAGACCTACGGCTTGAATGTGGTCATCGTCATGGCCTTGGCCATCGGGATGTTCATTTACCTGCAGTACTCCAAGCAGGGCTATGAGATCTCCGTCGTGGGGGACTCGGAAAATACGGCCCGCTACGCCGGCATCAATGTCCGTAAGGTCACCATCCGCACCATGGCCATTTCCGGAGCGATCTGCGGCCTGGCCGGTTTCATCGCCGTGGCCGGCGCCAGCCACTCCATATCGGCCGCCACCGCCGGCGGCCAGGGCTTCACCGCCATCATCGTCGCCTGGCTGGCCAAATTCAACAGCTTCGTAATGATCCTGATCTCCTTCCTCCTGGTTTTCCTGGAGAAGGGCTCCATCCAGATCGCTTCCCAGTTCAACCTGAACGACTATGCGTCCAGCATCATCACCGGCATCATCCTGTTCTTCATCCTGGGCAGTGAGTTCTTCATCAATTACCGCGTCATTCTGAGGAATGGGAAGGAGTCGAAAGCGAAATGACCACAGCGCAACTGATCCAACTGCTGTTATCGGCAGTATCCTTCGGCACTGTCATCATGTACGGCGCCATTGGAGAAATCCTGACGGAAAAATCCGGCAACCTGAACCTGGGTGTCCCCGGCATCATGTATCTGGGCGGCATCGGCGGCCTGGCGACTTCCTTCTTCTATGAATTGAACAATCCCTCGCCCAACGCCCTGATCTGTCTTTTGATCAGCTTCCTGGGGGCATTTTTGGCTGCCGCCCTGGGCGGGCTCCTCTACAGCTTCCTGACCATTACCCTTCGGGCCAACCAGAATGTCACCGGACTGACCCTGACCATCTTTGGCAGCGGCGTGGCCAACTTCTTCGGCGGCGATCTGAGCCGGATGGCCGGAGGCGTGGGACAGATCTCCGTACCCGTGACCAGCGGCATCTACCGGGCCAACCTGGCCAACTCGGCCAACCTGGGCGTCCTGGGCACCTTTTTCTTCGGCTACGGCTTCATGGTCTACCTGGCCATCCTCCTGGCCATCCTCCTGAGCCTGTTTTTGAACCGCACCCGCAAGGGCTTGAACCTTCGGGCAGTGGGGGAAAATCCGGCCACAGCGGATGCCGCCGGCATCAACGTAACCCGCAACAAATATCTGGCTACCAGCATCGGCGCCGGGATCTGCGGACTGGGCGGCCTCTACTACACCATGGACTATATCAAGGGCACCTGGGCCAATGACGGCACCATCGGAACCCTTGGCTGGCTGGCGGTGGCCCTGGTCATATTCGCCACCTGGCGGTCCATCAATACGATTTGGGGCTCCTACCTGTTCGGCTTCCTGTTCTGGGTCTACCTGGTCATCCCCAACCTGGGCCGGCGGGATATCGAGCTCTACAAAATGCTCCCCTACCTGGTGACCATCCTGGTCCTCATCGTCACATCCCTGCGCAAGCGCCGGGAAAATCAGCCCCCGGCCAGCCTGGGACTGCCCTACTTCCGTGAGGAACGCTGACCCTTAGATCCATATTAAACTAACCAACTGGCCGCCATTGAAACCCTCAAGCCGGTCGCTGTTCCCTTTGTCTGGCGCCGGATGCCACCGAACCGACAGGCCGGATCCCAGTGGCACAACCAACCGTCTCCATGGGTTGAACCCTGTTTTTAAGCCCCATTTTGATCTGCTGACATCAGGCTATGCCACACCATATCTTCAAAGACCCAGAAAAAGTAACCAAGGCCTCCGGGGTTCGCTTTAAAAACGATCCATTCGGAGGCCTTGACACTTCATAACTTGTCTGTAAAATACAGGCTGCCTTCGATTTTGTCCGTACTGGACGTACCCACATTAGCATTCATTCAGTTGGACGGAAAAACCGCTTGTTTCAGCCTTTCGGTATCGGCCAGGGGCTCCGTACTCCTGCTTTTCCCAAAAATCTTGATTACCAGCCCGGCTTATTTAATTTCACTTCAATTATGTACTATAATGAAGTCAGCACTCTATGCCCAAGGAGGTGAGTCCATGATACTGGATAAGGGCAGTACGTTCATAACCAGAACGCTCCATGACAATGGCTTTCAGGGATTTATCGTCGGGGGCTCCGTCCGGGATTATTTAATGGGCAAACCATCTGAGCAGATTTCCGATTATGACATCATCACCGATGCCACTCCGGAAGCCGTCATGAAACTTTTCCCCAGGACCATCCCCACGGGCTTGAAGCACGGTACGGTGACCGTCCTTGCGGAAGATGAGACCTATGAAGTCACTACTTTCCGGACGGAAGGTGAATATAAGGACTGCCGCCACCCGGAGGAAGTCGCCTTCGTCTCCGACATCCGGGAAGATCTCCTGCGCCGGGATTTTACCATCAATGCCATGGCCTATGATCCCTCAACCGGCGAGATCATCGACCGCTTCGACGGCCGATCTGACCTGGCCAAAAAGCTGATCAAAGCCGTGGGAGATCCAGATCTGCGGTTTAAGGAAGATGCCCTGCGCATCATCCGGGGGATCCGGTTCGCCGCCCGCTTCGGCTTCAACATCGATCCGGCCACCCTGCAAAGCATGGCTGCCAATGCCCAGCTCCTGGAAAACATCTCCAAGGAGCGGATCTACGCGGAGTTTAAAAAGATCGCCCTGTCGCCGGTCCCCTCCCTGGGGATGAATCTCCTCCTCTATACCGGGGCCCTGCGGGTGATCATGCCCGAACTCCTGCCCATGGCCGGCTTTAACCAGTTTTCAACCTATCACGACAAGGACGTCTGGTTCCACACCATGCAGGTGATGGATCATATCCGTGGATACCTGCCGTTGCGGCTGGCTGCCCTGTTCCACGATACGGGCAAGCCCTTCACCCATACCATGGATGAGCAGGGCAACGGCCATTTTTACGGCCATGAGGAGGTTTCCGCGGCCATCGCTGAAACGGTTCTGACCCGGCTGAAAATCGATAAGGCCACCCGGGAAATGGTCACTTTGATCATCGGCCGCCATATGGTACCCCTGGATATCAAAAAACAGGCGAAAATCAAAAAACTGATCACCGAGTACGGCAAGGAACATATCCACCTGTTTTTTGAATTCAAGAAAGCGGATTACGGCGGCAAGCCGGAGAACCTGGAGGCTGACCAAAAGTTCATCGCGCTCCAGGATACGGTCCACGCCATCATCGACCGCAATGAACCCCTGGAGGTCAGGGATCTGGCCATCAACGGCACGGATCTGCTGAACCTGGGATTTGCCCCGGGCAAGTCCATCGGGGAGACTCTCCGGCTGCTCCTGAATGAAGTCATCCTCAATCCGGATCTCAACAACCGGGAGGATCTGATCCGAGCCGCCCTGCGCCTCAAGGGCGGTGAACAATGAACGGCAGCGGACTGAATGCCATCTATACCCTGTTCCTCCTCATGGGGCTGGGGGTATTTTTGAAGAAACGGGGCATCTTGAATAAATCCGTGGAGAGTACCATGACACGGCTGATTTCAGCCTATCTGGTACCGGCCATGATGGTCTACAACGTGAAGAACCAATTCACCAAAACCTTTTTAATTGACAATCTGACTGCCCTGGCAGCCGTCTTTGTCCTGATCTCAGCATCAGTGGTGCTGTCTTTGATCGTTGCCCGGATCTTCCGGATCGAGGAACGCCGGGAAGGGATTTTTGCCGTGATGTTTTCCTTCTCCAACAGCATGTTCATCGGCTTTCCGGTGGTATCCGGCATCTTCGGCGACCCCGGCATCCCCTACCTCATGCTGTTCTACCTGATCAACACGACCCTGTTCTGGACACTGGGGGTCTATCTGGTGGGCAAGGGGGGCGACCACAAGCTGCTTTCCCCAAGCTCCCTGAAAAAGATCTTCAACCCGGGCTTTTGGGGCTTTATGGTCGGTCTGGTCCTGTTGTTTCTCGACATCCCCGTCCACCCCTCGGTTATGAAGTCCCTGGAGTACCTGTCCGGGATGGTGACGCCCCTGGCTTCCATCTATATGGGTTCGGTGGCAGCGGATATCAGGCTCAAGGATATGCTCTACATCAAGGATATGCTCCTGGTCATCCTGGGCCGCTTTATCGTTTCCCCCTTCCTCTGCCTGTTCATCTGCCGCCTGTTGGGCTTCCCTCAGCTGTTGACTCAAGTCTTTGTGGTCATCTCTGCCCTGCCGGTCATGACCAATGTCTCCATCGTGGCCGGCAGCTACGGCAAGGACAGCCGGTTCACCGCCTTCATGACGGCCCTCACCACCCTGCTGTGCATTTTTGCCCTGCCCTTCTACTTCAGATTCATATGACCCAGTCATTTTTTTGCAGGGCGGAGTCAGTAACTCACCTTATAGCTCTTCCAATTCAATTAAAAAATCAAACAATCAAACAATCAAAAAACGAAAACGGACCATGAATCGAACTGATGGATTCATGGTCCGTCTTTTTATTGATTCCAGTGCCTCCAGCTTGATTGGCCATGGTTTCTGACCGATTATCGGAGGAACTGAAGCGGTATCGCTTAGGGAGTGGTAGTAGCCGCTGAAGTGTCCGGCGTGGTGTCCGGCGTGGTATCGGCTTCAGTTGCTGCAGGAGTCGTGGCAGACGGTTTTGTTGAGGACCCGCTTGGTCCCACCAGCTTTACACCCTGCATCGGGCGGTAGTAGTCGGTGTACATGTATTCGGTGTCAACCAACTCGCCGTTTTTATAGGTATACCTGTAGATATCCGCTGTAACTCCGTCCAGGGGATAATAATCGATCTCTTCTTCTCCCGGGTCCAGGGAAGGATCAACCTTAGTGGTATACCCGGCTTCGATTTCCCTTTGTACCTCATAGCCAAAGCCATAGGTGTAGGGGCTGACTGTCGCCGGCTGACCCTTGATGCTGATTGACAGGTTGCTGCCGTCGGCGCTGGAATAAATGGTGACCGGGTAGTTGGTGTTGTTTCTGAATTGGAAATCCACGTATGGGTAGTAAACTGTTGCATCCATGCCGTAATCCGCATAGTGGACCACTGAGCCGTGGTTGTAGCGTTCAACCACTTTCAGGCCGGCATCAAGGACTGCCTGATAAAGCGTGGTGGATACCTGGCAGACGCCGCCGCCCGGTTCAACCACCATTTCACCATCGCTGTAGGCAATACCGTCCCGGTAACCCTTGGCATAGGAAGTATCTCCCACATAGTCATTGAACGAGAATGTCTCTCCCGGGGATAGGGTTATCCCGTCGAGATAGGACGCCGCCAGACCTACATTGTGAGCCCGATTGGAGCTGGATGATGCATAGCTGGTGGTTGAAGCGCCGACGGTTAAAACGTCGGAATTGCTGGGTGCTTCCTCAGCAGGTGCTTCCTCAGCAGGTGCCTCCTCAGCAGGCGCTTCTACGGCAGGTGCTTCTTCGGCAGGTGCTGCTGTCGACGCTGAGGTGGCAGGGACCGTAGTTGCGGCAGCGATTTCAACCTTAAATATCCCTTCAACTGTCGCATTGGCGGCCTTCAAGTTGATATTGCTGACAACATCTTTGCTTAACTCATCAAAATAAACCAATTTGCCGGCACTGACATTTTCATCTTCTCGGTTCACTTCATCGACAAAGGTCCTCAAAAGCTGCTCAAGCTTGACCTCATCGTATTTCGGAACGGTGTTCTCAAACACCTGACCGCTGAACATTTTTTCGATTTCTGCAGCAAAATCATAGCTGAAATCAAGCTCGGTATACTTGACATTGATCTCGGTGGCTCCCGCCTTGACGGTGATCACTTTACCATTCAGCTTGTCCTTGAATTCGGCAGCCTTCTTCAAAGCCTCGGCTTTGGTGAGACCGGACAGGTCAAGATCACCCAGTGTGGTGCCGGCCGGTGCCTTATCCCCGGCTTTGATCGTCTGGGTCTTAATGGTTTTTGTATCAGCCGTAACTGTGGATGCAGTAGTGGTATTGACACTTGGGTTTGGTGCAAATTTACTGCAGCCGGACAGCACTCCGGTCAAAACCAGGGCTGTTGCTATCGTACGTTTTAGTTTCATTCTAATTCCTTTCCATTTTCATAATAATTGCTAAAATCACCAATTAAGTATACCATAAATTAATTTTTTATCAACTGATTGATCTTGTGGTTCCCGGTTGCCTGGTTTCCGGTTGTTGTAAAGCCCGTTGTCAAGCCAAAATCAGCCGCAATAATCATTATACACAATTTTTGTAAATTTCCAACCATCCAACTGGGGATTTCTTTGATTACCCTATCCCTACCCTATCCCTAACTGTCGGTTTATTGGTTATTTTACTGCTAAAAATACTTTTATTAACCTGCGCATCACCAATAATCTGTTGATCTGGAAATTGTTTGACTTTGGTCCTGCCACTCTCTTCCAAACCAAAATAAGTAACCAAAGCCGTGCCAAAGCGACCTAAGTTAATTCAAGTTAGCAACCCCCATTTCAAATGGGGGTTTACTTTTAACCCCTCCGGGGT
>CAZOTM010000006.1:0-27422 GCA_964582675.1 uncultured Clostridiaceae bacterium | reverse complement strand
AAGGATTAATTGAAGGATTAATTAAAGGATTAATTGAAGGATTAAACCGACGGAAGGGATAGGATGGGCGAGCATGAAATTTAATAAGATCAATCTAACGGCAGCATTTAAGAATTCACTGCCCATCCTGTTTGCCTATATTTTCCTGGGCATGGCCTTTGGCCTGCTGCTGCACCAGGCCGGCTTTAACTGGCCCTGGGCCCTGTTGACCAGTGTTTTGGTCTATGCCGGGTCCCTGCAGTTTGTCCTGGTCTCTCTCCTGGCCGGAGGCGCTCCTTTGGTCCAGGTAGCGGTCATGTCATTTTTGATCAACTCCCGGCATATGTTTTATGGCTTGTCCTTCATTGAAAAATTTAATGGGATGGGGAAAGTCAAGCCCTATATGATCCATTCCCTGACAGATGAAACCTATTCGGTGCTCACCGGTGTAAAAATAGGCGATGAGGAGGATGAGGGGAGCGTTTTTTTTCTGACCTCCCTGTTCAACCATTCCTATTGGGTAATGGGCTCCGTCCTGGGCGCCCTGGTGGGTTCCTCCCTGCCAGTGGAACTCCCCGGCATTGAGTTTTCAATGACGGCCCTGTTCACAGTGATCTTTACGGAACAGTGGCTGACCATGAAAAACCATCTCCCGGCTCTGACCGGACTGGTATCATCCATCGTTTGCCTGCTGCTGCTCGGTCCGGACCATTTTATCCTGCCGTCATTGGCTGCCACCGTGGCCATCTTGATGCTGCTTAAGGCGAAACTGGGAGGGGAAGACCTTGGATCGAACTGAATCATTGCTGATCATCGGGGTTGCCGCAGGGGTGACCTTGCTCATCCGCTATATCCCATTTCTTTTCTTCGGCGGTAAAAACGGCATACCCAAACCTGTCCGTTATCTGGGCAATGTCCTGCCCCCGGCCATCATGGGGACCCTGGTCGTCTTTTGCATAAAGAACGTCAGCCTTGTCCAGGGCTCCCGGGGTATCCCGGAATTCCTCGGCATTGCCTTCACCGCTTTGCTCCATATATGGAAGCGGAGCACCTTTTTATCCATCGGCGGGGGAACCATCTTCTATATGGGGTTGATCCGGCTGCTTTAAATAAGTGAGTCCCTGGATGAAACCTGATGAAACCTGATGAAACCTGATGAAACCTGATGAAACCTGATGAAACTTTACAATTTGGTAAAATGCATCTATTGACTTAAGGGTTCCGGGTTCAATATAATAAGCATAATTCCATATTGACGTTGAACGAAATAAGTATGGCATCACATTCTGACCAGAGATAAAAACACAGGGTGCGAGTTTTTTTAAGGAAAGATGTCCAGAAGCTCTTCGGGAGTCAATTTCTTTTAAGTGATGGCATTTGCCATAAATTGGGTGGTACCGCGGAAGTTTGTCCTTTCGTCCCTTTACGAGGGACAAAAGGATTTTTATTTTTTGGGGAGGACATGGAGATGGAACAATACAGTGTCAACGAATTAAGGAAGAGCTACCTGGACTTTTTTGCATCAAAGGATCATCTGGTTTTGCCGAGCTTCTCGCTCGTGCCAAAGGATGACAATTCCCTGTTACTGATCAGCGCCGGCATGGCCCCGTTAAAGTCATATTTTACGGGAGCCAAGGTACCGCCCAGGAAAAGGATCGCCACCTGCCAGAAGTGCGTCCGCACCGTGGACATCGACAACGTGGGAAAAACATCAAGGCATGCCACGTTCTTTGAGATGCTGGGCAATTTCTCCTTTGGGGATTATTTCAAGGCGGAGATCATTCCCTGGGCCTGGGAATATCTGACGGAGGTCCTCCATTTACCCAAGGATCGGCTCTATGCTACGGTCTACCTGGATGATGATGAGGCCTTTGAACTCTGGGCCACCAAAACCGACATCGGCCGGGATCGGATCTTCCGGCTGGGCAAGGCGGAGAATTTTTGGGAGATCGGCACGGGACCCTGCGGGCCCTGTTCGGAGATCCATTATGACTACGGCCATGCCGGCGTTATCAGGAACAGTGAGGAATTCATGGCGGCTTCAGAGGCGGATAAGACCGTGGAGATCTGGAATCTGGTATTCACCCAGTTCGATAAGGATGAGGCCGGCAACTACAATCCCCTGCCCAAGCCCAATATCGACACCGGAATGGGCCTGGAGCGCCTTTCCACCATCATGCAGGGTGTCAACAATATTTTTGAGATCGACGCCATCCGCAGCATTCTCCAAAAAGTCGAAGAATTGGTTGGAGTGAAATATGGGGAGGATAAAACCCTGGATATTTCCTTACGGATCGTGACTGACCACATCAAATCCGCAGCCATGCTCATCGGCGACGGAGTATTGCCCTCCAATGAAGGCCGGGGTTATATTTTAAGGCGGCTGTTGCGGCGGGCCGCCCGGCACGGCCGGATCGCCGGTCGGACCAAGCCCTTCCTGACTGACATGATCGATGCGGTGGCTTTAAGCTACGGGGAAGCTTATCCCCTCCTCATCGAAAAACAGGAATACATCAAGAAGATCGTTGCCCTGGAAGAGGAAAAATTCAATACCACTCTGGATACAGGCATGAATGTTCTCAAAGACTATATGGAGGGGACCAAGGGAAATGTGTTCTCCGGGGCTGAGGCCTTTAAGCTCTATGACACCTATGGCTTCCCCCTGGAATTAACGGAAGAGATCGTCGGGGAAAAGGGCTTGACCATTGATTATGATCGATTCAAAGCCGACATGAAACAGCAGAAGGAACGGGCCAGAGCTGCCCGTGGGGAATCCAACTTCATGGGCCAGGAGGACTCCCTGTTTAACTCCCTGAAAGTGGACCAGGAGTTTGAATTCACCGGCTATGGGGATATGGCAGGAGAAGGCAATATCCTCCTCCTGGCCGATGATGAGGGGATCAAGGAGACTTTGGAAGACGGCCAGACGGGCTATGTCATTCTCGACCGCTCCCCCTTCTATGCAGAAATGGGCGGACAGGTGGGGGATACCGGAGTGATCCGGGGGGAAAATTTCCTCTTGGAAGTAACGGATACAAGAAAAAATGCCCTGGGCGCCATCATCAACACGGTGAAAGTTCTGGATGGAACAGCTGCGGTGGGACATGCCACCTCAGAAGTGACCAGGATCAAACGGCAAAGCACCATGCGCAACCATACAGCTACCCATCTGTTGCATAAAGCCCTGAAAACCGTTCTGGGGGATCATGTCAACCAGGCCGGCTCACTGGTGGATGAAACCAAACTGCGCTTTGACTTTAACCACTTCAATCCATTGACAGCCGAGGAGATCCAGCTGGTAGAGACCCAGGTCAATGAGATGGTCATGATGGCAGTCGATGTGAAAACCGAGGTCATGACCTTGGATGAAGCCAGGGACAAAGGTGCCATGGCCCTGTTCGACGCTAAATACGGGGAATCGGTCCGGGTGGTTTCCACCGGTGATTTGACCATGGAATTATGCGGCGGGACCCATGTCCAAAATACAGGACAGATCGGCATGTTCAAAATCACATCAGAAACCGGCATCGCTGCAGGTATCCGTCGGATCGAAGGAGCCACAGGTTGGAATACGATAGGAATATTTAATAAAAACGAGGCGATTTTAAAGGAAATTTCAGGTATACTGAAGACAAATGAGAAAGGTCTTGAGAAAAAGGTGGTTTCCCTCCTGGCCGAGAGCAAGGACAAGGATAAGGAGATCGCCAAACTGAAAAAGAGTCTGACGGGAGCCTCCGTTGAGGATATTTTCAACAACGTCCGGGAAGTCAACGGGATCAAGGTCATTTCAGCAGTGGTCAATGACTTGAGCATTGAGGAACTGAGGGACATAACCGAAAAAGCCCTTGACCGGATCGTCAGCGGCGTATCAGTCATGGCTGCCAAGTCTTCCGATAAGGTAAACTTCTGTGTCATGGTGTCCAAAGATCTGGCTGGATCGAGAGCCCATGCCGGAAAAATCATCGGCGAGATTGCCAAAGTCGCAGATGGCAAGGGCGGCGGCAGACCGGATATGGCCCAGGCCGGCGGTAAAAACCCAGATCAGGCAGAGGCGGCAGTCAATCGGATCTATGAGCTTTTAAAATAATCAAATAGGGACAAGGAGAGGGAGAAAATGGGCAAAATAATGGCCATTGGCGGCATGGATGTTACAGATGAGAAAAGTTTGCAACTCAATGAATTGTTAGTCAGTCTGTCAGGTGTTAAGAGGCCACATTTTCTCTTCATTTCGGCAGCCTCCGGGGATGATCCGGATTACATCAAAGCCATCGTCGGCGAATTCAAAAAGCTGGGCTGCACCACGGATGAACTGACCATCGTCAGGTTTGAGCATTTTATCTCCAAGGAATACATCAAGGACAAGATACTAAACACCGATATCATATTGATCGGTGACGGCGACTTGACCAAGCTGTTAAAAATCATCCATCATTTTGCCCTGGATAAAATGCTGGCGGAACAAATAGCCGGCGATAAAGTCCTGGCCGGTATCGGCGCCGGGGCGAAAGTGTTGTTCACGGAAGCGGTCACTGGGAAATACCATTCCCCGGAGGATGATTCGGTAAAATTCAACCTGGAAAAAGGCATGGGGTTTATTCAGGGGATCGCCTATTCCGATGACAATCCAACTGACAGCAAGTTGTTTACCGACTGGTTCAAGGGGAAAGTGTCTTTAAAGAATGTCCCGGCCTTCGTTTTCTCCGGCAACTCGGCCCTGCTCATTGAGGATGGCAGTCTGCATGCAGCCCCTCCCGGGGCCAAACACACGGTGAAATTGCTGGGGGTAAAGAACAATAAGCTGGTTGAAAAAATATTGACCGATAAGGACAAAGTGGATGCCAAAAACCCGTTCAGCGCCATCTAGCGGGTGAGATTCTCAATTCAGTATTCTCAATGATTCTCAATGATTATCCTTCTCACTATGTACAAACGGGATAAAATAAAGTATAATAACAAAGATGAATTATTATCTTTGGGAGGTACCAATTAAAAATGGATGACAACACAAGTACGAACATGCAGAATACCATGCAGTTCAAGATTGAAAAAGATAAAAAGGTTCTGACTAAAGATATATTGAGCGAAGTTTACCATTCCCTGTCTGAAAAAGGCTACAATCCGGTGAACCAAATGGTGGGATACCTGATTTCAGGCGATCCGACCTACATAACGAATTATAACGGAGCCAGGGCAATGATAAGAAAGCTTGAACGTGATGAAATCCTTGAGGAAGTCTTAAAAACTTATTTGGATATTAAGTAATTATAAGGTGCCTTTTAACGGCACCTTTAATTATGATGGCTGGCAAGCTGGGCTGAAATTACCGTCACAGGGAGAAATTCAGGGAAGAAGCCAGATAGAAATAGAGCCTCAAATATAGACAGAAATGCAGACAGAAATGCAGCGATTAATACAGCAAATAAAATGATCGATCCGGTGATCCATTGACCCTCGGATCCAAGAAAGACCGATGGGGGTAAAGTGATGAGGATTTTAGGATTGGATGTTGGAGACCGGCGGATCGGCGTGGCAGTTTCCGATCCCACCGGATTTATCGCCACCGGCTTGACGACCATCAAACGGCAGTCCGGAGATGATGATGTGGAAGCCGTGGCTGGCTTCATCCGGGAATACGACCCGGAAGTTTTGGTGGTGGGCCTGCCTAAAAATATGGATGGGACCGTGGGCTTTCAGGCGAAAAAAGTTTTGGAGTTCATCGAGGCCATCAAAGGGATCTATGACCGAAAAATTGTGACCTGGGATGAGCGGCTCACCACAGTCAGCGCCAACCGGCTGATGGCTGAAAAAAAGACCAAGGTTGGCAAGCGCAAGGCAGAAGTGGATAAAATCGCCGCCTGTTACATCCTGCAGGGTTACCTGGATTCAGGCTTACATAAGAAATAACCATACTGATTCATCCTATGGCATAAACCCTGGGATAGAGTCAATGGATAAGACCAAGGGTGGAACCTTGGCCTGGCAAAGGATCGGTCAAGCCAGGGCGGCATCGCCGGATATGGAATCCGGCAGAAAACGGCAAGGATTGAAAATGTCAAAGACAGAAAATCGAAACCAATCGAAAATCAAAAACATAAAAACCGAACAGATAAACTTTGATTTTTAAGTTGATAGCAGATCAACTTTAAATATAGTAAAAATAAACTATTTAGAAAGGAGCCAGACTTAAAATTATGGAAAATGTGACAGATTTGATCGTATTGACTTCCGATGACGGTGAGGAATTTGAAGTGGAAGTGATCGACCGGGTAGAAGTCGGAGAAACGGAATACTTCATTGTTAGACCAGTTGGTGAGGAAGACGTATTTACCGCTTTGCGGGTTGAGACCGACGATGAAGGAAATGAAGCTTTTGCCACCGTGGATTCCGATGAGGAAATGGAAGCCGTGGAAGAGGCTTACAACCTGAGCCTGTTGGAAGAGGAAAATTAATGACAAAAATTGAAGCAACCGGCATCGATAAAATGAAAGCCGTGCTGAAGGAAGGCGGTTCGAAACTTACTCCGCAAAGATTAGCCATTTTGGATGTGATCATCGCGGAGGAGGGGAAACACCTGACCATTGAAGAAATTTATGACAAGGTCAGAGAGGTCAAACCGGAAACCGGTGTTGCCACAGTGTATCGAACCATCCTCCTGTTTGAAGAATTGGGAATTGTTAAAAAGCTGGATCTCAATGATGGGATCTACCGCTATGAGATCGATCACGAAGAGGAGATCCACGGGCATCACCATTTGATATGCAGCGGCTGCGGCAAGCTTGAGGAAGTCAGAGGCGACCTGTTGGATTCCGTGGAACAAATCATAGAAAGAGATTATAAATTCAGAATTAAGGACCACTCGCTAAAATTCTTCGGACTTTGCAGTGATTGTTATAAAACTGAAGACGAGGAGAAGCATGAAAAATAATATAGATGAACAAGAGTCAACTCCGGTAACGGAAAATAAGATATTAACCGAAAAGATTAAGGGCAGAACCAGCCAAAAGCAGTATCACGTCAGGGAAAAAAAAGTTACCGCCAATCCGGCGGAGGGCAAAGAAGTGAGTCCGACTGACAATGAGCCGGCAGGGAAAGCACCAAGAAAACCTGCCAATGAGCAGGGGGCAAGAGGGCCAAGAAATACCGCCAATGAGACGCGAGCCAAAGCGCCAAGAAATACTGCCAGTGAGCCTGAGGCCAAGGGACCAAGAAATACAGCCAACGCCCAGGGAGCCAGGGGACCAAGAAATACTCCGAATACCCAAAAGGTCCAGGAAACGAAGAGTGCAGTGGTCGAGTCAATTCAGGGCGAGGGTACACCCACTCCCCAAGCCGGCAGCCGCCGGAACAGAGGGAATGCCAACAGCCGGGGGAACCGGGGGAAAGGTTCGGATAAGGATAAAGTCAGAATCATCCCTTTGGGCGGCATTGAAGAGATCGGCAAGAACATGACGGCCATTGAATATGGGGAAGAGATCATCGTCATCGACTGCGGCTTGAAATTCCCGGAGGACGAGATGCTGGGTATCGATATCGTCATCCCTGATGTCAATTACCTGATCAAGAATAAAGACAAAGTCAAAGGCTTTTTCATAACCCACGGCCATGAAGACCATATCGGCGCCCTGCCATATATTTTAAAGCAGTTCAATGTGCCGGTCTATGCCACCAGGTTTACCCAGGGCTTGATTGAAAACAAGCTGCGGGAGCACCGTCTGTTTGATATCGTCAAGCTTAACACCGTAAAACACCGGGATGTTTTTAAGTTTGCAAAACTCAGCGTGGAGTTTATTAAAATGACCCACTCCATTCCCGATGCCTCGTCCATCGTGATTCACACACCATTGGGTGCAGTGGTTCATACCGGGGATTTTAAAATCGACTTTACACCTGTTGACGGCAAAGTAACCGATTTGGCGCGCTTTGCTGAACTGGGAGAATCAGGAGTGTTGGCGCTCATGGCGGATTCCACCAATGCGGAGAATCAAGGCCATACGGTTTCTGAAAGCACTGTGGGAGGCAATCTGGAGCGGATTTTCCGCAAAGCCAGGGGCAGGATTTTGGTTGCGACCTTCTCCAGCAATATCCACCGGATCCAGCAAATCGCTTCGGCCGCCATCCTCCTTGGCAAAAAGTGTGCCTTCTCGGGACGAAGCATTGAAAATGTAGTTGGGGTAGCCAGGGAATTAGGCTATCTGAACATTGAGGATAAGCACATCATCGGCATCGACGAGGTGTCCAGGTTCCGGGATGACCAGGTCTGTATCATGACCACGGGCAGCCAGGGTGAACCAATGAGTGCGTTGACCAGAATGTCCATGGGTGAACACCGGAAAATTCAAATCAAACCCGGCGACATGGTTATTCTTTCATCCCATCCCATCCCCGGCAACGAAAAAAGCGTTTCCAAAACCATCAATCTGCTGTTTAAAATGGGCGCCGAAGTTATCTACGATGCCATGGAAGATGTCCACGTATCAGGCCATGCCTGCCAGGAAGAGCTGAAGCTGATCCACTCTTTGGTAAAACCCAAATATTTCATTCCCGTCCACGGCGAATACAGGATGCTGAAGGTCCATGCCGAGCTGGCCCGGAAAATGGGAATGGATCCTAAAAATATCCTGATTCCTGAAAACGGAGTGGTGATGGAACTGTCCGAAAAAGAAATCCGGCGGAACGGGATCGTTCCCTCCGGCCAAGTCCTGGTTGATGGTTTGGGCGTAGGTGATGTAGGCAATATCGTATTGCGCGACCGGCAGCATTTGGCCATGGACGGCATCATTACCGTCGTTGCCACCGTTGATTCCGAAAACGGGACACTCATTGCCGGACCGGATATCATATCCAGGGGCTTCATCTTTGTCAAAGAGGCGGAAGGCCTGATGGATGGGATCAAGGACATTGCCCGGGACATCATGGATAAAAATGAAGGCAGCAATATGAAAAATACGGAATATGTCAAGAATCTCATCAAGGAACAGCTGAAGAATTTCCTTTGGCAGAGAACCATGCGAAAACCGATGATCGTGCCGATCATCATGGAAATATAAATAGAACAAGCCACCGATCATTCGGCGGGAATAAAACTATATAAAAAAGATTGTTGATTAAAAACCGATTGGAGGATTACAACGAATGGATAACATTTACGATAAAGCGCATGAACTGGCAGCTCTCTTGAAGAATCATGAGGACGTGGTCAATTATCGGGAGTCTGTGAGACATATCGAAGGGGATGCGGTCAAAAAAGCCATGATCAATGACTTCCGCAACATCCAGATCGAAACTTACCAGGAAAAGGTAAAGACCGGGGAGATTTCCGATGAGATGAAACGTAAATTTGAAAATCTTGTCAACATCATCCAGTTAAATCCGGAAGTGGCAGATTTCTTGAACAAAGAACAGAAGTTCAGCATCCTGTTTGATGACATCATGAAGATACTGAATGAAGCCCTGGATCTCGAAATACCGGGAGCCAACTAGGCGTTCATGGGAATTGGCTGCGGCTGCAGCCAACTCTCACTTGAACAGGAACGAATAAGAATTGTACGGAGGATATATGTACAGAAGAGAAGATATAAGAAATGTAGCGATCATTGCCCACGTCGATCATGGCAAGACCACTTTGGTGGATGCTCTGTTGAGACAGTCTCATACCTTCCGGGATAATGAGAGAGTAATGGACAGAGTAATGGACAGCAATGATCTTGAGCGGGAAAGAGGTATCACCATTCTATCGAAGAATACTTCTGTCATATACAAAGACCATACGATCAACATTGTAGATACTCCCGGCCATGCGGATTTCGGCGGCGAAGTCGAGCGGGTCCTTAAAATGGTGGATTCCGTGCTGCTGGTGGTGGATGCCTATGAAGGCGCCATGCCCCAGACCAAGTTCGTCTTGAAAAAAGCCCTGGAACTCGGCCATAATCCAATCGTGGTCATCAATAAGATCGACCGCAAGGATGCCAGACCGGATGAAGTCATCGATGAAGTGTTCGAACTTTTCCTTGAACTGGGCGCAACGGATGAACAATGTGATTTCTCCGTGATTTACGCCTCCGCCCGGGAAGGGATTGCCAAAGTCGAACTGGCGGATGCCAGCATCGATATGGTGCCTTTGTTTGAAACGATCCTCGCCAAAGTCAAGGCGCCGGAGGGCGATCTGGACGGTCCTTTGCAGATGCTGGTGACTACCCTGGATTCCTCGGAATACATGGGTAAACTGGCCATCGGTAAAATCGAGCGGGGGGTCATTAAGAAAAATATGAATGTGGTGATCATGTTCCGGGATGGGTCCCTCAAGAAAAAATCCGTTTCCGCCTTATTTATGAATGAAGGCCTCAAACGGGTGGAAGTCACGGAAGCCAAGCTGGGGGACATCGTGGCCATAGCCGGGTTATCGGAAGTCGGCATCGGCGACACCATTGCCGATGCTCTGGCGCCCGAAGCTCTGCCCTTCATGCACATCGACGAACCCACCTTATCCATGAATTTCATGGTCAACGATTCACCCTTCGCCGGCCGGGAAGGCGATTTTGTCACCTCCAGGCATTTACGGGACAGGCTCTTCAAAGAAGTGGAGACCAATGTTTCCATGAGGGTCAGGGAATTGACGCCGGACTGCTTTGAAGTTTCCGGCCGGGGCGAGCTCCATCTGTCCATCCTCATCGAGACCATGCGGCGGGAGGGCTACGAGCTCCAGGTGAGCAAACCATCGGTCATTTACAGTGAAGAAAACGGTAAAAAGCTGGAACCCATGGAGTATCTGACCATCGACGTTCCGGAAGAATTCGTCGGCGCTGTAATGGAAAAATTGGGACCTCGAAAAGCGGAATTGGCCAACATGACCTCCTCGGTCAATGGCTATACCAGGGTCGAGTTTAATGTACCCGCTCGGGGCCTCATTGGCTTCCGCAATGATTTCATGACCGATACCAAGGGCAACGGAATCATGAACCATGTATTTAAAGGTTACGGACTTTATAAGGGTGATATCGCCGAACGATCCAGGGGGTCTTTGGTGGTGTTTGAATCAGGCACTGCCATCACCTACGGTCTTTACAATGCCCAGGAAAGGGGCACCATATTCATCACTCCCGGTACGGAAGTCTATTCCGGCATGATCTGCGGTGAGTGTTCCAGGGGTGAGGATATCGAGGTAAACATCTGCAAGAAGAAGCACCTGTCCAACACCCGATCCTCGGGGACGGACGAAGCGCTCCGCTTGTCCCCGCCACCGGATATGAGTCTGGAAAATTGTCTGGAGTTCATCAACAATGATGAGCTGGTTGAGATCACACCGAAGAATATCAGGATGAGAAAGAGTATTCTGGATTCCACTGAGAGAAAAAGAGCCCAGCGGAAATAATCCCAGGAGGTATTGATGAAAAAAGTCATACTGGTTTTTACGATAATCCTTATAATAATTTCTGTCCTCCTGGGCAGCGGCTGGCTGTATTACAGGGAGGCGGTCAGGGAGCCCCTGGCAGACAATACCAAACCGGTTTCGGTCGTGGTGGCTGACAATGAATCCCTGTTTGAACTGATTGACCGCTTAAACGGCCAGGGCGTCCTGAAGGACGTCAATATGATCAAGCTGTTTTACCGGATTTCCGGGAGCAACCTAACGATTCGACCAGGCCGCCACGAGATTCCGGCAGGTGCAGATCTCAATGCGCTTCTGTCCGCATTGAAGGGGGAAAGCCTGGATAATATTTCCTTCACCATTCCGGAGGGCTTTACCATTGAAAACATAGCCTTAAGGATCGCCGAATCCGGCCTGCTGACCGAAGCTGAATTTCTCAAAGGCATTGAAGAATTCAAGGCGCCAGACTATGTTCCGGA
This sequence comes from uncultured Clostridiaceae bacterium, assembly GCA_964582675.1. Classification (GTDB taxonomy): domain Bacteria; phylum Bacillota; class Clostridia; order Clostridiales; family Clostridiaceae; genus JG1575. The sequence goes on along the minus strand of CAZOTM010000006.1, from coordinate 15,599 downwards.
TGTTCCGGAGCGGAGATACCGGATGGAAGGCTATTTGAGGCCGAACACCTATACCTTCCCCAAGGGGACCAGCGCGGAGGTCATGATCCGGGAAATGTCGGATGCCTTTGCAACGGTCATGAAAGCGCTCCTGAAGGAAACCGGCAAAAATCTCCCGGAAACCCAATGGGATGAGGTCATCGTCAAAGCGTCCATGATCGAGCGCGAGGTCACCATCCCCGAGGAACGCACCATCGTTGCTTCCGTCATTGAAAACCGGCTCAAAATCGACATGCGGCTGCAGATCGATGCCACGGTGTTGTATGCCCGGGGCGTAGACTCCAAAGAAATCACCCTGGATGATCTGGCGTTTGAAAACCCGTATAATACCTATTGGGTGTATGGACTGCCGGTCGGTCCCATCTCCAACCCATCCCGGGAATCCATCGCCGCAGCGCTTCAGCCGCGGGAAACGGACTATATCTACTATGTAGCCAACCTGGCCACTGGGCGGCATTTCTTTACGGCCGACTATGACGAGTTTTTAAGGAAGCGTGACGAATACAGCGGCAATGCCCCGATCCTCCCGGAAGTGGGCGAACCGACTCCGGAGATCACCATACCCACGCGGACAGTACCGGAAAATCCCCTGGAGGGACCGGTCGGTGCCCCAGGCGGGCTGGTGCCGGTAATCACCCCGCAGCCTTAGCGGGGCTGGAGGAGCCAGCCGGTCGAGAGACAGCATTTGAGTGAACTCGGCTGAAAGAGACCGGCAGGCAATTGTCAGCCGGGGGCGGATTTTAAGAGAAGGAAGCTTTTTAATGATAACGGATGAAAAGGTAATAAAATATTTACGGGACTTAGCCGATAAAAAACGGGGCAGCCGATTCCAAACAATGGAAGAATTTGCCGCGGCCGGATACGTTCCCATCATTCAGAAAGAAGCATCAGAGGTGCTTCTCTTCTTTGTCAAAATGAATAAAATGAAGCGGATCATGGAATTGGGTACGGCCATCGGCTACTCAGCCATCCGGATGGCTGACCTGGCAGAGGACATCGTGATCGACACCATCGAACGGGATCCAGCCATGATCAGCCTGGCCAGGCACAACATCGCTCATTACGGCATGTCCCACCGGATCAGGATCCATGAAGGGGAGATCACCCCGGTCATGAAGACTCTGCCGGGGGATTATGACCTGGTATTTATCGATGCCGGCAAAAGTCATTACCAGGAATATCTGGAGGAAGCCCTGAAGCACCTGCGCCAGGATGGAATCATTATCTGTGATAATGTTTTGGTCAGAGGGATGGTGGCGGATCCGGGGATTATGCAAAAAAAACACGCCACCGCCATCAACGGGATGAAACGGTTCATTTTGGGGGTTACCGAACATGATGATCTGGAATCAGTCCTCATCCCAGTGGGCGACGGATTGCTGGTCATCCGAAGAAAGGAAAATTAACATGGCAAGTATGACCATTCCGGAGCTTTTAGCGCCGGCCGGTAATTTAAGCAAACTAAAAACCGCCATCGATTTTGGCGCCGATGCGGTATATTTCGGCGGCGGGCGGTTGAATCTGAGAGCCTTTTCGGATAATTTCACCGATGAGGAGATCATTGAAGGACTGGAGTATGCCCATTCCCGCGGGAAAAAAGTCTACATGACGATGAACGTGTTTCCCCACAACGATGATTTAGAGGGCCTGGAAGATTATTTAAAACATGTGGCGCAACTTGGCGTGGATGCCTTGATCGTATCCGATCCGGGCATCATCATGGCAGCCCGGGAAACCATTCCGGATATGGAACTGCACCTGTCCACCCAGGCCAATAATGTGAACTACCTGTCCGCCAGGTTCTGGCACAGCCTGGGGATCAAACGCATCGTTTTGGCCAGGGAGCTGTCCCTGGTGGAAATTGAGGAACTCATCGCCAAAACCCCGGACAGCCTTGAAATCGAGGCATTCATCCATGGGGCCATGTGCATGGCCTATTCCGGCCGCTGTTTATTATCCAGCTATATGACCGGGCGGGATGCCAATCGGGGCGTCTGCGCCCAGCCCTGCCGTTATAAGTATTACCTGGTGGAGGAAAAACGGCCGGATGATCCCATGGAGATCATTGAAGATGAGCGGGGGACCTACATCATGAATTCCAAGGATCTCTGCATGATCGAGCATATCCCTGAACTGATGAATTCCGGGATCCGCTCCTTTAAGATCGAAGGCCGGATGAAGTCGGAATATTATGTGGCCGCCATCGTCAAAGCCTACCGGGAGGCAATTGATAAATATATGGCTGATCCGGAGGGCTATGTATACGAGGGGAAGTGGATGGAGCTTCTCCAGAAGGTTTCCCACCGGAAATACCATACGGGATTTTATTTTGGCCGTGGCAATTCCCAGATCTATGAATCCTCAAGTTATGTCCGGGATTATGATATCGTTGGGGTGATTTGGGAAAAATTGGCCGCTGGCCGTTACCTGATCAAGGAGAAAAACCGGCTGTACCCAGGCACGGAAATCGAAGTGGTTCGGACCAAAGGCGACGTCTTCACGACGACCCTGACCGAATTTGAGGATGAGGAAGGCAACCCGATCCCTGTGGCAAACAAAGCCGCCATGGTATTTACAGCCCACTGCGCCACTGAGCTGTTTCCCGGGGATATGCTGGTGCAGGCCAAAGCAGCGGCAGATAATTCAGTCCTCATCAACAATTAACTACAATTCCCTGGAAACCTACCACACGATGGGCAAATCATGGGAGAATCTAAGCAAACAAGAATCTTTTCAAGGGAGGGATGATGGGGATGGATAAACCGATCATCATAGGCATCACCGGTGGGACCGGCTCGGGCAAATCAACCGTGGCCAGGTTGATTTTTGAAAGTTTTGGGGGCGAATCCATCACCATATTGATGCAGGATTCATATTATAAAGACCAGACTGACCTGACACCGGAGGAACGGCTCCGGATCAACTACGATCATCCCAGTGCCTTCGATACGGAACTGTTGATCGAGCACTTGAACAAGCTGCGGCAGTGGCAGCCCATCGACATGCCCCAGTACGACTTTACGCAGAATAACCGGCGGCAGGCAACGGTCCGGATCGAGCCCAAGAGCATCATCATCCTGGAGGGGATCCTGATTTTCGATGATCCGAGGTTAAGAGAGCTCATCGACATTAAAATTTATGTGGATACGGATGCGGATATCCGGATCATCCGGCGCCTCTTGCGGGATATCGATTCCCGGGGCAGGACGCTGCAGTCCGTCGTTGATCAATACCTGAATGTGGTCCGGCCGATGCATATCCAATTTGTCGAGCCCACCAAGCGGTATGCGGATATCATCATTCCGGTGGGCGGCCATAATCAAGTGGCCATCGATATCATGGTCAGATCGGTCAAAGATCTGCTCGTGGAACCAACCAGCCCTGTCCGGGATTGAATAAGGCAAAACACCCCACCCATTGAGTCAGGTAAGCCTTACAAAGGGCCATCTCAATGGGGGAGGTGTTTTTTGATTTCCGACCAAGGCACGGTTGGGTTTTATACTGGCTGCAGGGACGGCTCTGCCATCTTGGCCACGTCGATCCAGCCGTCGGCCTGTGAAAATTCTTCCAATTCCGCCAAAGTCAATTCAATGATTCCGTTATGGCTGCCGGCAGCGGGGAAAACCGTAGTAAATCTTTTTAGGGAATGATCCAGGTAGATTTTGACGCCCGCTTTGACGGCAAAGGGGCAAACTCCGCCGGCAGCATGGCCGGTTAAATTTTCCGTCTCCTCAAAGGGGACCATTTTCGCTTTGCTTTTAAATTCCCGCTTGTATTTGCCATTATCGATTTTCGTATCCCCGGCGGTCACAATGAGAATGACCTCTCCATCGATTAAAAATGACATGGTCTTGGCGATCCTGGCTTCTTCCACCCCCAGGGTACTGGCGGCCAGCCCCACGGTGGCACAGCTGTCATCCATTTCGATTACTTTTCCATCGGCATTGAACTTTTTTAAATAATCCCTGACACTTTCCACTGACATATGCTTTCCTCCAAAATATCACTTTGGGCCGAAATATCACTTATGGCCGAAAAATCACTTGGGGCCGGTGGCGGGCATATCCAGGCATTGCCCCGGTCCAAATGCGGGCAGACTTTCATCCGCACTCTGACATCCCTGGTTCAAACCGTCCAGTGCCCTCAAATTAAGAAATAAACTCATTTAACTCCTAATATAGCACAGCTTTGGAATGATTTTCCAGATTACGGCCATTATAAAGTTGAACCAGGAAAAAATTCAATGGTGGAACAGGTGAATGGATAAATGGAAAATTCCAGACAGGGTGATTGTAAAAAACTGTTCAGTGAGATCTTATATCAGGCCAGACTGCTAAAGGTAACGGATGTCATATTCCGGGAAGGGGAAAATATCTATTACCGGATCCATGATGATATGGTGAGGACGGATGGGGTATGTTCGGAAGAGATCATGGGCTGGCTCCATGGGTATTTGAACATGTCCCTCAACGTTGCCGACGGCCTGGGCCAGCTGGATATCGATGCCTCATTCGAAGCCGGCGGCAGGTATCGGATCAACCTGTTCACCTCTGAAAAAAAACGGTGTTCGGTGGTGCGGATCATCAATGATGAAATCCTCCCCATGGCGGAACTGGGGATCTACGAAGGACTGCCGGAACTGATCCATGAGCGGCGGGGGATCAACCTGATCGCCGGGAAAACCGGCTCAGGCAAAAGTACGACCATGGCATCTCTCATGAAGCAGCTATCTGACCGCTGGCCCTGGCACATCATCACTCTGGAAGATCCCATCGAATACAGGATCCAGGGGACGGTGGGGCTGGTGACGCAGCGGGAACTGGGAACGGATTTTCTGACCTTCCGGGAAGGGATCAAATCCGCTCTGCGGCAAAGTCCGGATCTGATCATGATCGGGGAGATCCGGGATATCGATGCAGTCCGGGCAGCCCTGGCGGCGGCTGAATCCGGCACCGGGGTACTGGCCACCATGCACTCACTGGGGGCAGAGCAGACGATCTCCCGGCTGCTGGCCATGTATCCCGGGGAAGAGCGGGATTTTGCCAGGTATTCCATTGCTGCCGCCCTGAATTTTATTCAGTCACAGGTCCTGAGAAGAAGTGAACGGGGCATTGCCATGGATTATGAATTGCTCATCGCCAATAAAGGGATCGCCGCGACGATCCGGGAGGGGCGGATCAATCAGCTGGATAATCTGATCCTCCTGGGGAAAAAAGACGGAATGAAGCAATTCAATCACTAAGCCTTAGGATCACTAAGTCTATGGATCACTAAGCCTATGGATCAGTGAACTTGGCGGGACAGGGGGAGATGATGGCGGCAGCTGACAGAGGATCCTCCCATTTGAATTTTCCAACTGGCCATCCAACGAATCCTCCCAACTGGCCCTCACAACTGATCCGGATAAAGGATGTTTTTAGCAGGATAATTGTTAAAAATTCATACCGCTGTGTTATAATAGTTTTTGAATTCTTAAAGTCACTGCGGTGACTTTTATTTTGAAGTTTTCTGTCCTGGTCACAGGACGATGCCCAACTTGTTATCGGGAGACTGTATGGAAGTAGTTTTGCAGCTGTTGGCAGGCTTATTAAATTTTATTAATACGCTGGCGTTGATCATATCCCTATATTTTCTGCTCCTGGCCGTTTTTTCTCTGTTTATAAAACAGCGGCCCAAGCTTCATTCCGGGGAGCGGAGCTTCGCTGTGCTGATTGCGGCCCATAATGAGGCCCGGGTCATCCAGAATACCATTGAAGCCTGTTTTGATCTGAACTACCCCAAGGACCTGTTTGATGTCTACGTGGTGGCGGACAATTGCACGGATGATACCGCCCTCGTGGCCAGGGGAGCCGGTGCCTGGGTGTGGGAGCGGACGAACCCTGAAGCGGGCGGCAAGGCGTATGCTCTCCAATGGTTTTTTGACCGGCTGTTCGCCCTGGAGAAAAAATACCGGACCGTGGTGATCCTGGATGCAGACAACATCATTCATCCGGAATTTCTGACGGAAATGAACCACAAGCTGAACCAGGGTTTCCAGGTGGCCCAGGGTTATCTGGATTCGAAAAACCCCTATGATTCACCGATCTCAGTCTTCAATTCCCTGGAATTCTGGATCACCGACCGAATGGGCAAGCTGTCCAGGGATAATCTGGGATTGTCCTCACAACTGGGCGGCACGGGCTTCGTTGTGGATACGGATATTTTGCAGCAGTTTGGCTGGGATCCGGATTGCCTGGCCGAAGACCTGGAATTCACCTGCAAACTTTGTTTGCACGGCTATAAAGTTGGGTGGGCGCACCGTGCCATCGTATACGATGAAAAACCTTTGACGTTCAAGCAGTCCTGGCGCCAGCGTAAGCGCTGGATGCAGGGCTATGCGGATGTCTTCACCAAATATTTCGTGAAATTGTTCAAAAAAGCCCTGCAGACAGGCAGTCCGGTATTGGCTGACTGTGCCATCTACATCCTGCAGCCGGTCACCCTGATCATCATGGGGTCAAGCGCTGCACTAGGCCTGGCCGGCAATTTTAAGGCTCTCCTGGAAACCATCGCCAACCCCGGTTTATCCCCGGCCGGGCTGTCCCTCCGGATGATCCTGCTCACCCTGGTTTATATCATCCAGCTCTTCATGGTTCCCATCGTACTGAGTCTGGATGGCAAGCTGAATTTTAAAAGTCTCCTGGCCTATCTGTTCTATCCCCTGTATTCCATAACCTGGGTGCCCATCGCCATCCTGGGGATCATCCACCGCAAGCGCAAGGTATGGGTTCATACCGAGCATACCAGGGCGATCAAGATCCATGAGATCGATTCAAAAAAATGACTGGCTGCACCAATGAGCCAACCAAACTTTTCACAAAGCAAGTAATTTATTTCTATTTATATTAAAATGAATGTATAATATAAATAATTGTATAAAAAATTATCTATTTCATATAGACTACTGGAGGGAATTATGCCGGACAATCAATTTATAACCTGTTTGGATCTGGGATCCTATTACATAAAAGCATCTGCCATCACCGGTAAAAACGGGGATATCATCTTTTCCGTTTATGGCGATTCGGCAGGGGTCACCAACGGCCGGATCAGCGATCCTGGCAGATTGGTCTCACAGCTTCGGCACATTTTAAGAAAGCTGGAGATTAAGACCGGGGTACCCACGGATCAAGTCGTTTTATGCATTGATCTAAGCAACATCAGGTACGAGGCCAACCGTGGCAGCACCGGGCTTCCCAAAGGAATTGTCAGAGACGAGGATCTTTATAAAGCCGTTCAAAACTCAATGATCGTGGCCAAAGCCTCTGAGGAAGAAGTGGTGGATCTGTTGATCAGCGATTATAAAGTGGATGGGGTTTCCTTGACCAATCCGGAAGGTGCCGAGGGCAATATCCTGGATGTGAACAGCCAGGTCATCCTGGCGCCCAGGGAGATCATCGATCGGGCGGCAGCAGTTCTAAGCGGTGAAGGGATCAAGCTGATGGGGACCGGACTGTCGGTCCATGGCATGGCCAACCTGATGCTCAATAAATCCCAAAGGTACAGCGGAGCCGTCATTATTGATGCCGGGCATGTCAAAACCGACATGGCCATCATACGCAGCAATAAGATTGTCTATATGGAGTCCATTCCCCTGGGAGGGAAAAATATTACCAAGGATCTGTCCATGGTATTAAAAATCACCATGGACGAGGCGGAGACTCTGAAAAAGAAATTTGCGCAGGGACAAATTGAAAAATCCCATATTAACTATGAGCTGATCAGCGGCATCATCAAAGCCAGGATCCAGGAAATCCTTCATTTTTGCGAAAATACACTGCGGGATTATCCGGAATATGGTGAGATCGATACGGCCATCGTATACGGGGGAGGGTTATGTTCTTTCCCAAATATAGAAAAGTATGGCAAAGATATCTTAAGTGTATCCACAAACTATATAACTTCTGATATAATCAAGAGTGACGATATTTACACTTTTAATGCCACTGGATGTGCCTTTAATATCATCCATGAACTGCAAAGTGATTTTATCCTCGACAAATATGATTCAAAGGAAGAAGAGCCCACGGAAGCAGACGAAGAGGTCGAGGAAGAATTCTTTTCAATCTTCGACAAGGTTCGCAACAAAGCCAAAAAGAGCGTCAGAGACCTTATGGATGATGATTTCGATGATGATGAAGACAGCCGGGAAGGCATTGGATCGGAAGATTCCGATGATGATGACGAACCAGAAGATGAAGAAAATAAATTTACTACCAAACTGAAAAAATTTTTCGGAATAGAATAGGGGGAATCACATAATGTTAGATTTTGATCTTGAAGTGACTGGACCAGCTAATATCAAAGTTGTCGGATGCGGCGGCGGTGGAAATAATGCAGTAAACAGAATGATCATGGAGGGGCTTTCCAACGTGGACTTTATATCTGTCAATACAGATAAGCAAGCCCTCAGCCAGTCCAATGCACCTCATAAAATTCAAATCGGCGAAAAGCTGACCAAGGGACTGGGCGCCGGCGCCAACCCGGAAATCGGACAGAAAGCAGCCGAGGAATCAAAAGAAGAGATCGAAGCTGCCCTGAAAGGTGCGGATATGGTCTTTATTACGGCAGGAATGGGCGGCGGTACAGGTACCGGAGCAGCCCCGATCGTTGCCGAAATAGCCAAGTCCATGGGGATTTTAACCGTGGGCGTGGTCACCAAGCCTTTCTTGTTTGAAGGGAAAGCCAGAATGAAAAATGCCGAGATCGGTATCGAAAATCTCAAGAATAAAGTGGACTCCCTGGTAACTATCCCCAATGAAAGATTATTGTTGATCGTTGACAAGAAGACTACCTTCAAGGAAGCCTTCCGAAAAGCCGATGAAGTTTTAAGACAGGGTGTACAGGGTATTACTGATCTGATCACCGAAAACGGACTGGTCAACCTTGACTTCAACGACGTCAGGGCCATCATGCTCAACCGCGGTGTGGCACACATGGGCGTTGGTTATGGCAAGGGCGACAACAAGGCAACGGATGCCGTGAAGGCAGCGATTTCTTCGCCACTGTTGGAAACCTCCATCAACGGCGCCACCGGTATTCTCTTGAATGTGACCGGCGGAGAGGATCTGTCCCTGTTGGAAGTCAATGAAGCCGCTGAAGTTGTCAAAGAGGCAGCTGATCCGGAAGCCAATATCATATTCGGTGCGGTCATCGATCCTGAACTGAACGATGAAGTTAAAATCACTGTACTGGCTACCGGTTTTGATTACGACCGCAACAAGAAGAACCTGAATGCGGAAAGAAAAGATTCCGGAAAAGATAAATCCGCCGATAAGCGGGAACAGGTCCGTGAAACCTTTGATTCTTCAAGCAATAACAGCTATTCCTCCGACAAAGACGACAATGACCAGATCGAAATCCCGGCATTTTTAAGAAACAGGAGATAAACGGGATGAAATGCCCATTTTGCGGATATTCTGACAGTAAAGTCATTGATTCGCGTGCGACGGAAGATGGGACATCGATCCGAAGAAGACGGGAATGCCTGGAGTGCCAAAAGCGCTACACCACCTATGAAAAAGTGGAAACACTCCCGCTCTTGGTTATCAAGCGAGGTCAGGAAAGAGAACCCTTTGACAAGACCAAGATCATCAACGGTCTGGTTCGGGCCACCATGAAACGGGATATTTCCATGGAAGTCATGCAAAGCATCGCCGACGATATTGAAAGAAATATCTCCAATCGCATGGTATCGGAAATAACTACCAATGAAATTGGCGAAATGGTCATGGAGCGGTTGAAGGAAGTGGATGAAGTGGCTTACATCCGGTTTGCATCGGTTTACCGGGAATTCAATGACATCAATACGTTTTTCGAGGAAATTAAAAATCTTATCAAAAAAGATCCTGACGAAACGGCGGAATAAGGTGGGAAAATGCCTAAGATCATAAAAAATCTCCGTGATCAGATAACCGCCGCCTGTCTGGATCTTTTTTGCCGCCATAGTTATGAGTCTGTGGAAATGAAAATGATTGCCCGGGATTGCGGCGTGGCGGTGGGCACTTTGTATAACTACTATGACAGCAAATGGGACATATTTTTTGAGGTTTTAAACTCCTTCTGGACAGAGATCATTGCGACGCTGGATGAAATCAACCACCTTTCCCTGGACGATGGGAAAAAATTGAGCCGGGCCATTGAATTTTTGGACGGCTCTTTAATCAGCCATTCAGCCTTATCTGTGGTATTCTTTGATCCCAGGGGATTGACCGATGATCATCAAAGTGAGATCAACCTCCTTTACAAGGAGGTGATCCAGGTCCTGGAAAGCTTGTTAGAGCCCTTTGGAGACGGGAGCGACCCCAAACCCGGCCATCTGAAAAACCGGCTGGCCGAGCATATCCTGCTGGCTGTGACCTACTTTCCCCGAAATGGAGTCACCGAGCCGGGAAGGGCTGAAACTATGGCCGCGGCAATGATCCAGCTGTTAAGCGATCCAGGTGTTAAAAGTAAGTAAAGTTGCTTTGATTTCATAGCCAAACAAAAGCCTCTGTGTTAATTTTAGCATAGAGGCTTTTTTATAACTTCTTACTGCTTTTTACATGGAGGGATCCAACATGGCTGAAAAAGTACTTATTATCGATGATGAGGAACACATTGTCGAACTGATCAAATATAATCTGGAGTCTTCAGGCTATAAAACCTATGAAGCCTATAATGGGATCGATGGGCTGAAGATCGCCAGAAAAGAGCTGCCGGATCTGATCCTGCTTGATTTGATGCTTCCCGGGATCGACGGCCTGGAAGTCTGCAAGCGCCTGCGGGCCGACGACAAGCTTAAGCAGGTGCCCATCATCATGCTCACGGCAAAATCAGAGGAGATCGACAAGATCCTGGGACTGGAATTGGGGGCCGACGACTATATCACGAAACCCTTCTCGATCCGTGAATTAAATGCCAGGATCAAGGCGGTGTTAAGACGGATCAGTCCCCTGGAAGAGGGGGCCGAACTGTATCGGTTTGCGGATGTGGAGATCGATTACAGCAAGCATGAAATTAAGAAAAATGGGGTAAAAGTTGATTTGACCCTGAAGGAATTTGAACTCCTGGATCATTTGATCAAAAATAAAGGCAAGGTTCTCACCAGAGACCTGTTGCTGGATAAAATCTGGGGTTATGAATATGTGGGGGAGACCAGGACCGTGGATGTCCATATCCGGCATTTACGGCAGAAGCTGGAGGAGGATGATAAGAATCCCAAGTATATTGAGACCGTCCGGGGGATCGGTTACCGATTCAACCATGAGCCTGACGCATGAAGAAAAAACTGCTGTTTTATTATTCCGGAGTGTTATTGACACTCCTTTTCATCGTATCCATGGTGATTCTGGTCTCCGGCCGGCTCTTCCTGGAGGAAGCAGCCGCCGGCAGCCTGCGGGAATTAAGCTCAGTCTTGGGCAGGGGGCTGGATGGAGCCGCCCCGAGGGTGGATTTAAATGGCTTATCGGTCACTGACACCTTCGTCATGGTTTTCGATGAGGCCGGAAAACTGATCCAAGCCACCCCCAATACCCCAGGCAGTCTGATCGGGGAGGTCGATGCTGATTTTTTAGGGGCAGCGGCAGATACTTATTGGGGAAGGGATGCCAAGGGCCGGGTCCTGTTTTTGAAACAGCCGATGGCGGGGGGGCAAACCCTGGTTCTGGGGAGGCGGGTGGATTATTCCGACCGGGGGAGTGCCAATCTTTTTAAATATTCTGGAGTGGCCCTGCTGGTGTTGGCGCCCATTGCCTGCTTAGTGGTTTTGGGGGTGACCGATGCGGTCATGGGGCCGGTCAGGGAAATAAAGACGGCCACGTCAAGGATCGCCTCTGGGGAACTGTCTGCCCGGGTCAAAATCGATGATGACGCTGAGTTGGCACAGATCGTCCAGAATTTTAACAGTCTGGCTGACCGGCTGGAATCCACCATCATTGATACGCTGGATAAGCAGAATCAATTGGAAGCGATTTTGACCTCCATGAATTCCGGAGTCATTGCCACGGATCACAAACAAAAAATCATCATTTTTAACCCCTTCGCAAAAAAAATTTTTGGCATATTTGAAGACGTCATCGGGAAACCCATCAATACGGTCCTGAAACGGATCAATTTGACGGAGCTTCTGACGGTCAAGCCGGAATTCAGCGAAATTTCCCTGGGACCCATGGATCAAACCACCATCCGCTATAAAACCTCCCATTTGCTGGGTGAGGATCATAATACTTCAGGATTGGTAACAGTACTGCAGGATGTATCCGACTTGAAGAAACTCGAGCAGATGCGCAGCCAGTTCGTCGCCAACGTATCCCATGAGCTTAAAACCCCGTTGACGTCCATCAAGGGATTTTCCGAGACCCTGCGGATCGTTGGGGATGAGGCGACGAAAAATAAATTCCTGGATATCATCGATGTGGAGGCGGAACGGCTCAGACGGCTCATCGAGGATATTTTATCCCTATCCGCCATTGAAAATCAAAAGTCCCTGGCGGTGGAGATCGTCAACGGGGCCGAGGTGGTCAAAGAGACCTGCTCCCTCTTGGAAAGGGCAGCCGGTGAAAAGAATATCGACTTCAGTCTGATCATCAAGGGAGACCCGGAATTCGTCGGCGATATTGATAAATTCAAGCAGATGACCATCAACCTGGTGGATAACGCCATCAAGTACACGGAGCCCAACGGCAAAGTCAAAATCCGCCTGGAAGAACAAAAAACCAATCTCGTGTTGAAAGTGATGGATACGGGAGCCGGCATCGGGGAGGAGCATATTCCCCGCCTGTTCGAGAGGTTCTACCGGGTGGATAAATCCCGGGATCGGGCCAAGGGAGGGACCGGACTGGGCTTGGCCATTGTCAAGCACATCGTTTTGGGCTTTGGCGGCACCATTGAAGTCCACAGTGAATTGGGCAAAGGAACGGTATTTACTGTATTGATCCCCCTGTTCCGGGAAGAGTCCAGCCCCCGAAACAACAGGATCCAAGCCTTCAAATTCAATGAGTAAATTAGCAATAATATGATGGGATCTTTGGCCGGGTTAAAAAATTTATTTACTTAACATGGACGTAACAAACCCGAAACAAATTCGAAACACGGGGACCTTATAGTAAACATGTAACATATTGAAATAAATAATGTGTACAATCAGGAGGCAGAGAAATAACATGAAAGCAAACAGAATTACAGCCATAATCGCATCCGTTCTTGTAGTATCATCATTGGCAGCTTGTACGCCGGCAACCACCGGGACCACTGCAGGCGGATCCGGCGCAGGGACCACCGCAGGGACCACAGCCGGTGTTGAAGTGTCCGGGTCCATCACCATTGACGGATCTTCCACCGTATTCCCCCTCACCGAGGCTATCATTGAAACGGCCGCCGGCGAGTTTCCGGAATTGTCCGTCGCCGCCTCAGCTTCTGGCTCAGGTACCGGCTTGAAGAAGCTTACTGCCGGGGAGATCGACATCGCCGGTTCTTCCAGAAAAATCAAGGCGGAAGAAATCGAAGCAGCCAAAGCCAAGGGAATCGAAATCGTTGAAATCCAGGTAGCCATCGACGGAATCGCCGTTGTTGCCAATAAAAATAACCCGGTGAAGGAAATCACCCTGGCAGAGCTCAACAAGATCTGGGCGGCGGATGCAACGGTCAAGAACTGGAACGAAGTCAACCCGGCTTTCCCGGATCAGGCAATGACTCTGTTCTCCCCCGGGGCAGCCTCCGGCACCTTCGAATACTTCACCGAAAAAGTCAACAAAAAGGCCAAGGAACAGCGCTCCAACGATGTTCAGACCTCTGAGGATGACAACGTTCTGGTAACCGGCGTTACCGGCAATCCAGGCGCCATGGGTTATTTCGGGTTCACTTATTATGAAGAAAACATGGATAAACTCAATGCCATGACCATCGATGGGGTCGAAGCCACCACCGAAAACATCATTTCCAACAAATATCCCCTGGCCAGACCGCTGTACCTGTATGCCAACAAGGCAGCCATTGCCGCTAAGCCCGAAGTGAAAGCCTTCTTGAACTTCTACCTGGACAATGCCATCGTGATGGCCGAGGAGATCCAGATGGTACCGGCCACTGACGCCATCATTCAGGCTTCCAAGGAACTTGTTAAATAAGAAAACCGCCAAAAACTCAAACAAGGGCCTCCAAGGCCCTTTTTATTGCTTTAACGCCAGCTTAACCGGTTGACTATTGAAGATTATCGCTGTTAAATTATTATGACAATGTAATCAATAATTTAGGGAGAAAGATATGGAAAATATACCATCCATCAAGAAGAAGCGAAAACCGAAGCCTGGGGAATTTGTCATTGAAACAGTGATCAAGGCATTTTCCATCTTCACGATTTTCGTCACAGCCATCATCATCTATACCTTGGTATCAGAATCGATGATCTTCTTCGGCCATGTTCCCGTGACCGACTTTTTATTCGGGACGGTTTGGACACCGCTCTTTGAACCGCAGCGCTTTGGGATCATTCCCCTGGTAGTCGGCACCATGAGCATTGCGTTGTATTCCATGCTGGTGGCCATTCCCCTGGGGCTGGGATCGGCGGTTTACCTCAGCGAATACGCCAATCGCAAGGTCCGGGCAGTGATCAAGCCGATTCTTGAAGTATTAGCCGGGATCCCGTCCATCGTTTATGGGTACTTCGCCTTGAATTACATCACCCCGGTTTTGCAAAAGTTAAATCCCTCCACGGAGATCTACAATACCCTGTCCGCTTCCATCGCCGTTGGGATCATGATCCTGCCCCTGGTCGCCTCCTTGTCCGAGGACGCCATGAATGCGGTCCCCAATGCCATGAGGAACGGAGCCTATGCCCTGGGAGCCACCAAACTGGAGGTCGCCAGAAACATCGTCATCCCGGCTGCCAAATCAGGCATCATTTCTTCCTTTGTCCTAGCCGTGTCAAGGGCAGTGGGGGAAACCATGATCGTGGCCCTGGCTGCCGGATCCAACCCCAGGCTGACCTTTAATCCCTTCAAGTCGATTCAGACCATGACCGGCTTTATGGTGGCAACAGCCAACGGTGATATTGCCGTAGGCACAGTGGGGTATCAGACGATCTTTGCGGTGGGCATGGTGCTGTTCATCCTGACCTTTGCCTTAAACCTGATTGCCCGGCAGTTTATTTCCAAGAAACGGAGGGGATGATATGGATAATGAGATCAAAAATATCAACGCACGAAAATCCTGGAATTCCTTTTGGAAGGTCGTGTTCTTTATATGCACCACCATTGGCGTCTTATTCCTGGTGATATTGATGTATCAGATCCTGTCCGTGGGATTGAAAAATCTGGACTGGCAGTTTCTGACCTCCATGCCCTCCCGGATCGCTAAGAAAGCCGGCGTGAAAGCCGCCTTTTTCGGATCCCTCTACATCATGGGGATCACAGCCGCAGTCGCCTTTCCCCTGGGGATCGGTTCCGCCATCTATCTTTATGAATATGCCCCCCATAATAAATTGACCAGTTTCATCCAGCTCAACATCGCCAACCTGGCCGGAGTCCCCTCCATCGTTTATGGTATGC
>CAZOTM010000005.1:0-30654 GCA_964582675.1 uncultured Clostridiaceae bacterium | reverse complement strand
TCAAGACATTCTATACGCTGTTTTCGGCCGCCAAGGCCGGACAAGCGGTGGAATTCGCCAACGTTGCCCTGACGGTGGGCCAAAAGAATCTCGTTTGGCTGCTCCTCCTCCTGCTGCCATTGGGGATATTCTTTGTCCTGCAAAAAGACGGTGCTGGAAACTACCTTAAAATCACCAGGCGGGAGCGGGGGATCGCCGCCGGGCTGATGGCCGGTTTATTCGCCGCCGCATTCCTCCTGATCAACCTGGGGGATAAAGGCAACAACAGCGCCTATGCCATGTACTACCAAAGCACCTATCCGGAGGCATCGGTGGCCCGCCTGGGGATGTTGACCAACCTGAGGCTGGATTTGCAGCGGACACTCTTCGGCTTTAAGCCCCGGTTGGAGGCTCTGCCTGATGGCAGCGGCGTATTGACAGCACCATATGACAAGGTCTTGACTGGTCCCCAGATCGGCCTGCCCGGGAATGGGGCCGGGAATGGAACCGGGAATGGGGCTGGGGTCGGTACAGCAGCACAGACCGCCGGGTTGTTCGGGGACAATGTCATGGCCATAGATTTTGCGAAGCTCCTGACGGAAACGGAAGATGAAACCCTGAAGAATATGCACATGTATTTTGCCGGCCGTCCGGCTACCCAGAAGAATGAGTACACGGGAATGTTTGCCGGGTACAATCTGATCTTTCTGACGGCGGAAGGCTATTCCCATTATGCGGTGGATCAGACGTTGACCCCCACCCTTTATAAGATGACCCATGAGGGCTTCAACTTTACGGATTTTTACAACCCCATATGGGGCGTCAGTACCTCGGATGGGGAGTATGTGGCTACCACCGGGCTCATCCCGAAGGAGGGGGTCTGGAGCCTTTTTCATTCCGGAACTAACGCCATGCCCTTTGCCATGGGGAATCAGCTCCGGCAGATCGGTTATAAGACCATGGCCTATCATAATCACACGTTCGACTACTACGACCGGAACATCTCCCATCCCAATCTTGGCTATGACTACAAAGGATTGGGCAATGGCCTGGTTGTCCGAGAGACCTGGCCGGAATCCGACATTGAGATGGTGGATGTGACAACACCGGAATTTATTAATGATCAGCCGTTCCACACCTACTATATGACGGTGAGCGGCCACATGTTTTACAATTTTGATGAAAATTTCATCGCCTACAAAAACCAGGATCTTGTAAAGAATCTACCCTATACTGAAAACGGAAAAGCCTACCTGGCGACACAGATCGAGCTGGACCGGGCCCTGGAGCTGTTGCTGCAGCGACTGGAAGAAGCCGGCGTGGCCGAAAAGACCCTGATTGTCATGAGTGCCGACCACTATCCCTACGGCCTGGAGAAAAATGAGATCGATGATCTGGCCGGGCACGTGGTGGAGGAGAGCTTTGAACTCTACAAAAGCAGCCTGATCATCTATGCCAAAGGGATGCAGCCGGAGGTGGTCAGCCGGCCGGTTTCCAGCCTGGACATCATCCCCACCATATCCAATCTGATGGGTCTGGAGTTTGACTCCCGGTTGCTCATGGGGGTGGACATTTTCTCCACCAGCCCGCCCCGGGTGATTTTCGAGAACCGGAGCTTTATCACCGAGATAGGCCGCTACAACAGTGAAACGGAAGTGTTCACCCCCAATCCCGGGGCAGTAGTCCCGGAGGGTTATGTTGAAGCCGTCCGGGCGGAGATCGCCGGTAAATTCTCAGCCTCAGCCCTGATTTTGGAAAATGACTATTACCGCAAGGTAATCAGCCGCTGAAGACAAATCAAAAGCCAAAGACACCAAAAGGATCAGGAAAGAGCAATAAAGACCAAGGAAGATCAAAAAAATAAACAAGCCATGAGGCAGCCCTTCGGTTTAACGAGGGGCTGCCTCATGGCTTAAATGGATGGTTCACGGCGTCTTTGCTGCAATCACAGATTTCCATCAACGGCGGCTATGTCCCGGAAGACAACGACACCGTCAGACTCAGCCATGGAGTTCGCTGAGTGCTGACGGTGTTCGTCAGGTGGGAAGATTTATTTGGTCCACACCGGCATGATGTTCACCCGGATGGCCCGGATGAAACTTAAGGAGTCCACCGGAACGGGCTTGCCGTCACTCAGGAGCGCCAAATCGCCGGTCATGATCCCCGAATCGATGGTTCGAAGGGTGGCGCCTTCCAATTCATCGGCAAAGGCCGCCAATTCAGTGTTGCCGTCCAGCTCGCCCCGTTTGCGCAGGGCGCCGGACCAGGCGAAGATCGTGGCCACCGGGTTGGTGGAGGTGGATTGTCCCCGGAGGTGCTTATAGTAATGCTGGGTCACGGTGCCGTGGGCGGCTTCAAATTCAAAGCAGCCGTCGGCACTGACAAGTACGGAGGTCATCATGGCCAGGGAGCCAAAGGCGGTGGACACCATGTCGCTCATGACATCACCGTCATAGTTCTTCAGCGCCCAGACCATGCCCCCGGATGACCGGATGATCCGGGCCACCGCATCGTCGATGAGGGTATAGTAATAGGTGATGCCGGCAGCTTCGAACTTGGCCTGGTAGGCTTCCTCATAAAGGGTTTGGAAGATGGCCTTGAACTGCCCGTCATATTGTTTCATGATGGTGTCCTTGGCGGAAAACCACAAGTCCTGGCGGGTGGCAAGTGCGTATTCAAAGCAGGCCCGGGCAAAGTTTTCAATGGAGCTGTCCTTGTTGAAGCAGCCCTGCAGGACGCCGGGTCCCTCAAAATCATAGACCGTTTCCCGGAACGTTGTCCCGTCGCTGCCGGTGAACAAGAGCTCGGCTTTCCCGGCGGAGGGGACCCGGTACTCCGTATCCTTGTAGATGTCCCCGTAGCTGTGACGGGCAATGGTGATGGGCCTGGTCCAATGGGGGATATAGGGCTTGATCCGGGAGGAGATGATGGGGGCCCGGAAAACGGTGCCGTCCAGGATGGTCCGGATGGTGCCATTGGGGCTCCGCCACATTTTTTTCAGGGTGTATTCCTCCATGCGCTGGGCATTGGGGGTGATGGTGGCGCACTTGACACCGACTCCCAGGGCCCGAATGGCATGGGCAGCCTCCGAGGTGATGGCATCATCGGTTTTATCACGGTTTTCCAATCCCAGGTCGTAATATTGCGTCTTCAGCTCAACAAAGGGCTCCAGCAGTTCTTCCTTGACCATCCGCCACAAAACTCTGGTCATTTCGTCCCCGTCCATTTCAACGAGGGGAACGCTCATTTTAATTTTTTCCACTTTTCCATATCCTTTCCTCAGCGATTTTATTCCGTTACCCGATTCGTGGGCCAGCCATCCCAAGCCGGCGGGAGGTCTGCCCCCACCCAAACCAGAACAGAACCTGGAACGAAGGGAGTTCAGACATCTGGCTCCCGAACCATCCGTCGACCCATGTATAAAAATTCATATTAGTCAGTATAGCATATCCCCTGAATTATTCAATATATGCAATGAAGCAACCTGGTAAACTTCAATTGGTTCAGAATTCGCCGGTATAAATCGAGTCTGTTTCCCCCTTATTGCATAAAATCATGCTTCATCTTGCAAAAAGTCGGCAGGTTCGATATACTACAATAAAAATCGTAGATCAGACGAGGGATTTTTTATGAAAAGCGACATAAATGCACTGAATGCTAATTTGCAAGCGCTGTGTACAGATCTTCAGGCAGAGTACATGATCGATCCCCATTCCTATGATGGGGATACAGTCAAGCGCGGTCTGCGCAATGCCGATGGAACCGGAGTGATCGCCGGTGTCACCAGGGTCGGCAGCGTACAAGGCTACTACATGCGCGACGGGGAAAGGGTGCCCATGCCGGGAGAACTTTATTACCGGGGCATCAACGTGATGGAAATCGTTGAAAACCACCAGCGGAACTCTTCCTTCGGGTTTGAGGAAGTCGCCTACCTTCTGCTGTTTGGAAGGCTTCCCGACCAAAGTCAATACGAAGCCTTCAATGGGATCCTCGCCAATGCCCGTGAGCTGCCGGATCGGTTCTTTGAGGATATGATCCTGAAAGCGCCTTCCATCGACATCATGAACAAGCTGGAACGCAGTATTCTGGCGCTGTATTCCTATGATGATACGCCGGATGATACCTCCATCGAAAACGTCATCCGCCAATCCATCATGCTCATCGCCAGATTCCCCACCATCGTGGCCAATGCCTATGCCGTCAAGCGTCATGTCTTTGATAAGGATTCCCTGTACATCCATAATTCACTGGAAAACCTGTCGGTCTCGGAAAATTTCTTGCGGATGATCCGTCATGACAAAGCCTATACGGATGAGGAAGCCAAGCTCCTGGATCTCATGTTCATCCTCCATGCCGAGCATGGCGGCGGCAACAACTCAGCCTTCGCCTGCCGGACGGTGACTTCCAGTGGCACGGACACCTACAGTGCCATTGCCGCAGCGGTTGGTTCGCTGAAAGGCCCCCTCCACGGCGGGGCCAATGCCAAGGTCAATGAAATGATGGCCAACATCGCTGATAACGTCCGGAATCACCGAGATGATGACGAACTGAGAGCATACCTGATCAAACTATTGAACGGTGAGGCGGGAGACCGCTCCGGTAAAATCTACGGACTGGGCCATGCCGTCTATACCATCAGTGACCCCAGAGCCCTGGCTATCAAAAAATACGCCAGGACCATGGCCGAGGAAAGGGGTCTTCTGGATCAGCTGGAACTGATCGAAAGTGTCGAGCGGATCGGGATTCCCATGGTCAGCGGCCGGATCCGGCGTACCATTCCCATGTGCGCCAATGTGGACATGTATTCCGGTCTGGTTTATTCCATGCTGGATATCCCCACCGATCTTTATACCCCCATGTTTGCCATTGCCAGAATCGCCGGTTGGTGTGCCCACCGAATCGAAGAATTGGTCAACGGCAAGCGGATCATGCGCCCGGCTTACCGCTCCGTCATTAAACCGACGCCCTATGTGCAGATGAAAGATCGACTTTAAGTTACGGAAAATAACCACCCCGGAGACAGCCTCCATTACGTTGGCTGTCTCCGGGGTGGTTCAGTTTAAAAATGAAACGGCCTCTTTGGCAGGCAGATGAAGTGCCGGGATGGCAGAAGAAGTCTTTAAGCTTCGGTTCAGGTTGCCCGCAGAGGAGGCCAATCTTAATATATAACACGTAACGTGGTATATATTAATTTTAAATATTGATTTATTGCATATTGTGTAATAAAGGTTTATGCTGAAGTCAGACAGAAAGACTGATTAAGACAATTTAAGACATGACAATTTAAGTCACACCAAGACAATTCAAGACAATTCAAGACAATGTAAAGCAGATATAGGAGGAGAATTTAGATGATACAGGAAAACGCTTTGAGAAAATTAAGGAACTTCAATAAAATAATGGGCGGCCTTCACTTGATACAGGGTGCGGCAATGCTGTTTCTGGCAACCTCGGTGATTCAAAAAATCGGCGAGTTCCAGCCCACCATCACCCAAAACTTTCTGGCGTTCAACCCGGCGACCAGATCCCTTGAGCTTCAGTCCAAGGCCCTGTTTGATCTCCCCTTTGGGATACTGGTAGCTCTCTTCCTGTTTATTTCAGCAGGCGCTCACGCATTGGTCTCCATTCCCAACGGACTCAATGAGAAATATTCCAGGGATCTGGAACAAGGGATCAACCAATTCAGATGGTTTGAATATGCTTTGAGTTCATCCATTATGATCGTTCTGATTGCCACCTTGTTCGGAATCTATGATATCGCCTCCCTGGTTCTAATTTTTGCCGTCAACGCCTCTATGAACCTGTTCGGTTTGGTCATGGAACAGCTGAACTCCATGCGTAAAAAAGAGGATGTGGACTGGGGACCCTTTATCTGGGGTTCCATTGCCGGCATCGCACCATGGGTTGCTATATTGCTCTATATGTTTGGCAACGGCAACTTTGATAAGGTTCCCTGGTTTGTCTGGGCTATCGTCGGCACTTATTTTGTGGCCTTCAATACCTTCCCGGTGAACATGGTCCTCCAGTATAAGAAAATCGGCAAGTGGCGGGACTACCTCTATGGGGAACGAGTCTACATCATTCTCAGCCTCCTGGCTAAATCCATCCTGGCCTGGCTAGTCCTGTTTGGGGCCATGCAGCCATAATAGCAGATGTTTAAGCGAAAAGGACAATTGTTAAAATAGGCAGTTTGAATATCGAAAACCCGCGGCCCTCTCCTTTTGAGGCGCCGCGGGTTTTTCATTGAGACATGGGAGAGACCAGGTGAGGGATCGAGGGGAACCGAAAGCACCCTGTCGGGTCAAGCAGTCTTTTGAAAAGCCAGGAGGCCTAGCCCAACCCCACATCCAGGATCATCATGACCGCAAAGCCGACCATGGCGCCGATGGTTGCGATATCGGTTTTGGAGCCGCCTTCTTCCCGCTGGGCTTCGGGGATCAGTTCTTCAACGACCACATAGATCATTGCCCCGGCAGCAAAGGACAGGGCGTAGGGGAGGATGGGCTGGATCTTCAGGACGGCGAAGGCACCCAGGACTCCGGCGATGGGTTCAACGATCCCTGAGGCTTGTCCGTATAAAAAAGCTTTTGTCCGGCTGAAGCCTTCCCGGCGCAGGGGGATCGATACGGCCGCACCCTCAGGGAAATTCTGCAGTCCGATACCGATGGCCAAAGCCACGGCGCCGGCTAAAGACGCAGAGGAACCTAAGCCGGCGGCCACGGCGCCAAAGGCGACACCCACTGCCAGCCCTTCGGGGATGTTGTGGAGGGTAATGGCCAAGACCAACAGGACGCTCCGCTGCCAGTTGGTTTTGATGCCCTCTGCCTTGGAGGTATCAAGCCCCATATGGAGATGGGGCAGCACTTTGTCCACCAGGTATAAAAATCCGCCCCCCAGGAGAAAGCCGCTGGCCGCCGTCACATAGGCGACCTGTCCCAATTCCTCCGCCAGCTCAATCCCCGGGGCCAGGAGGGACCAAAAGCTGGCCGCGATCATGACACCGGCGGCGAAACCCAGCATTCCATTCAGGACTTCTTTTTTGATGGTTTTGAAAAAAAACACCAGTCCGGCGCCCATGGCCGTTACACCCCAGGTGAACATGGTTGCAAACAAAGCCTGTTGTACGGGTCCAAATTGTTCCAGCCATTTAATCATAAAAATCCCAATCCTTCCAAATACAATGTTTTCCGCCGATGAACCTGGTAGAGTAAACAATCTGGCGTCGATTGCTGATGAACGTTCTCTTGTTGGCTGTTTAGACTATACCTATTCCACGGACCAATTATTCCATTTAGATAATTCCCGGCGCTTGACCGTAGTTTGGTCATACTCTGCCAGGGCTTTTTCGATTCTGTCCAGGAGCAAATGTTTCTGCTCCGGGAGCCTGCCCTTGAGGATGAGGGCGTTGGTCTTGTGGGTGCCGTTAAATATGGTGTGGCGCATCTCCAAATTTTGGAGGAGGAGTTTTTCTTCCAGGATGGAGTCCAGGACACTCAACCGGACAAATTCCCGGGTCCTGACTTTTTCCACCAGTTTGGCATCCTTGAAGACCACCAGGGTGACCAGGGTGATGACTGCTGGATCGACCATGGACAGGAGGCTGGCCGTGTCCAGGGCATTTTCCCGGCTCAGTTTTTTGCCGCCAAGGCCCAGCATGATATACGTGGAATAGGTGATGCCGCATTCCTCCAGGCGGATCATTGCCCGGTAATTTTCCTCCCGGGTGACCCCTTTATGGTGAAACGCCAATATTTCATCATTGCCCGACTCAATCCCGATGGATAATTCCCCCATGCCCATGGCTTTAAGGCCGGACAGCTCGGCGGGGCTTTTTCTTAAGATATCGTCCGCCCGGGCAAAGCTGCTGATGTTTTTCACCTCCGGAAAATAGGTTTTGATCAAGGCGATGATTGCCTGCAGAGTGGCCGTATCCAGGCAGAAAGGGTTGCCGCCGGCCATGACGACTTTCTCGATGGGGCGCTTCCGCCGGCTATATAAGGCCTGCAAACCCTTCAGTTTCGCCTCGATGGCCCCTAAGCCTAAAAACTTAAAGGGGTTGCTGTGATTTAGATCACAATAGAGACACCGATCCCAGCTGCAGCCAACGGTGACAGGCACCGCCAGGCTGTAGCCCTGGGTCATGGGGATATAGAAATATCCGCCATACTCCTTATAAATTTCGTTCAGCACCTTACTTCACCTCCCAAGGGACAGCTATAGGCCCTGAAATGGCAGATTGGCCAAGCCTTTTCCCTGCTGCCGTATGTGACCAGTATATCACAGCATCAATAATTATTTAATCGGGGAAGGAGCAGACAGGGCGAAAGCAAAGAGTGGAAAAAAGGCCAGGGAGCAACGACAGGTGAAAAGACAGGGGAAAAGGCTAAGCCTTTGGAGGCACCAGGCTAAATCCGAAACAGGGAGTCCAGGGAGGCATAGCTGTGGATACTGGGCAAGAGGGTGTTGACACCGATGTAGGTGAACAGGACGCAGATGAAGCCGATGAAGGCGAACCAGGCGGCTTTTTTGCCCCGCCAGCCCTTGACGATGCGCAGGTGCAGATAGATGGAGTAAATGATCCAGGTGATGAAGGACCAGGTCTCCTTGGGATCCCAGGCCCAATACCTGGCCCAGGCCCGCTGGGCCCAGATGGCGCCGGTGATGATGACCAGGGTGAGGAATAGATAGCCGAAGGCGACTGCCCGGTAGCTGATCAGGTCCAGCATTTCCAGGGAGGGGACATGACGGGCAATGAAATCATCCTCGGTGAGACGGTTTCGAATGAGGTACATGGCGGCGACGCCAAAGGCGACACCGAAGGCGCCGTAGCTGACCACGGCGGTGAAGACATGGAAGGTCAGCCAGGAACTTTGCAGGGCCGGCATCAGGGGACGGACATCCTTGTTCTGCATGGCGGCGTAGCCGATGACCAGGATGACCACCGGAGCGACGAAGGCGCCCATGGCTTTGAAATGGTAACGCCGTTCAAAGATCAGGAAGAGCAGGGCGATGCCCCAGGCAAAGCTGGTGGCAAACTCATATTGGTTGGATAAGGGGACCCGGCCGGCACCGACCCCGCGGACGATAAGGGCTGCAGTATGGAGGATAAAACCAACCCACATGGCTCGGGTGCCCCACTGGCCGGCCCCCTCTTTGCGGGCGATAAAAAATGCGAAAAACAGAATCATGCCCAGGACATAAATCGCAAAGGCAGCATAAAACAGGGTGTTTTCCATTTGGAGTAAGCTTGTTATCATTGGTTCAATCCTCCCTCAACTTTCAGTTTGCGGTCAAGGTCACCATAAAAGATGGCCTGATTGCGTCGGGCATAGGCAGCGATCCAGGGAGTCCCATCCCCCTTATCCAGGCCGTACAGTTCCTGGGGGACCCAGTAGAAGCTCAGGCAGATCCCAAGAAGGAGCAGGCAGCCGCCCAGGAGCACCGGGATGGTGCCAGGATCCGAGACGACCTGCAGGACGGTGAACAGCTTCGGCTCGGTGAGCGTAAAGCTGTATTCCCGGTAGGTGATGGTCTGCCCGGGGGCGGCCATATTGAAGAGGACCTGAGCGCCGTCATAGTAGAGGGCGTAGAGCATCCAGGGATTCTCCGGGAAGGGGGTCCGGGTGAAGGGCTGGCCATCCCGGAGGACAAGATCGGGATAAAAATCCATAAAATGCAGGACGATCTTCGCCTCATCCGCTACAAAGGCTTCGGATTGGAGAAGGGTTTTCTTTTCCAGCAGCTGGCCGTTTCGGCTGAGGGAGGCTTCCATGGCCCAACCGGTGCCGGACTGGAAGACCTCAAAGCCCTTGCCCCGCATGGGCTGATTGACTTGCAGGGGTCCTTGGGCAATGATCGTGCCCGCCTTGTCAAAAATGGTGGCATCGGTGATGTACTGATGGACTGAATAGTCCTCCCGGTATAGGATGTCAAAATCATCGATCCTTATGGTATAGCCGGTTTCGAGGACGGGATGCTCAGTCCCCGGGACACCGTAAATGACCGTTTCATAGCCAAACCACTTGCCCAGGACATAGAAGACAATGATCAGAAAAAGACCCATATGGGTCAGCCAGGAGCCCAAATAGCCGGCAGAATGGCGTTTCGCCCTGTAAAAGGTGCCCTTCGGACCTGTTTCGGTTTGAAATTTCGCAAAGCCGGCGGTTTTGAAGATGTCCGCCATGCCGCCGGGATTCTTCAGGGTGCGCTGATATTCCAGGGGATTGGCTTGCAGCTGGTCTTGGCTGCGGGAGGCCTTCATTTGCCGGAGGATAACCGGCAGGCGGGTAAGGCTGCAAAACAGCAGATTGAGGGCCAGTAGGCCAACCAGGGCGACAAACCACCAGCTGGTGAACACCCGGTCCAAATGGAAAACCTGTATCAATTTAAATAAAAGCGGGGAATATTGCTTTTCATAGAAAGACAGTTCATTGCCCTGGGGCAAAACCGTCCCGGAAATGGAAAAAACGGCCATAAAAAAAAGCAGGATCATGCCGAATTTCATGGATGAAAACAAACGGGTGAGTTTTTGCAGGGTCGCATTGGGTTTCACAGGTGTCCTCCTAAAATTTCAGGGCCCCCGGGGGAGCCCTGAAGGATGTGGTTACTTGAGCAAGGCCAGACCTTCCTCGGTAAGGGTCCTGGCTTGATCGAGCAGACTGAGGGACAGGGCATTGTTATGGAAGCCTTCGCTGTTTTCCACAAACACGAAATCCCAGTACCATTGAGCTGCCCGGTGCTTGGCACGGGCCTGGGTCAGGGTGGCTTCCGCCTTGCCATCCTTGGCAGCCTGTTCCAGGCTGGTAATCAGCTCGACGAGGAGGTTGCCGCATTCGTTCATCTTGTCTTCCACACCGCCCTGCAAGCCTTCGACCCGGGCTGTCAGGGTCTCTGCCGTATCATCCTTATGGCAGGGCAGACAGGAGGTATCGATGGTTTTTAAGGGACTGGTCCAGTGGTGGGAAGGGAAGGTTTTTCCATCCGCCGCAGTTTCCTTCGGCATGTGGCAGGATACACAGGTCAGACCGGCTTTTTCATGGATGCTGTCCTGGAAGGTCTCCCATTCGGGATGCTGTACCTTCAACAGGGGCGTCCCGCTTTGGGGGTGGGTCCAGTCGCTGTAGTTGGCTTCATCATAGAAGGCCATCATGGCCGTGGGGGTCAGACCCTTGACGGCAGGCATGACGACGGCTTTGGTTTGCGGGTCAAGATGGTATTCCACGTGGCATTGGGCACAGGCCAGTTCCTTGGGAGAGAATTCCTTGTCGATGCCCTCCAGGGCCGCGGTCAGATGGGCACGGGTGACATGGAGGGTCCCAGGTTCGTTTTTGTGGCAGTCATAGCAGCTGATGGTCTCCATATCAGCTTTGGCCACATCGGCGAACTTCATGGCATTGCCCGCCACACCGTTGTCCTCCAGATGCTTAACGAAGGCGCTGGTTTTGCAGGACAGGCAGCTGGCCCCTGGTTTGGCCCGCTCGGTATTCATGATATCCTCAATGGCATAAACATGGCCCCGGGCGCTGAGGTAATCAACACTGAAGCTGTTGCCGGCATACAGGGTTTTCAGGTAGGGGTACTTTTCCAGGTAATCCACCTGGACGGATCCGCCAAAGGTGGTTGCTTCCATTTCGGCGTTTTGGAGATAGGAGGCATAGATATTGGGTTGTTTGGATTCCCAGTCCTTGGCGGACAGGTATTTTTCCGCCTTGGGTGTACAGCCTGCCCCAATCAGGACTGCCCCGGTCAATACGAGCATCAGCAGACACTTTCTCATACTTGATTCCCCCTTCACATTTTTTTGTCAATATGTGGTGGTTGTTGATTCCATTCTATCATGAAACCGATTAGATTAATAACAAAAACCTGTCAGCGCAATGGTCTAAATAAAAATATCAGGGATACTTCAATATCTCCGGAATGCAGGTTATTCAGTGAGGAAACCAAGATGACCTGCCTGATCTCCATGACCTCCATAAAATCCATAAAATCCATGACCGCAATGCCTCACTGGCTTGATTCGATTATAAAACAAACCACCCCCTTCCACGATCAGGGCATTGGCATTCTCATAACAGGATTATCCTAAGAGGGAGCCGGATTCATTGACGGAAAGCAAGTTCATAAAGTAGAATCAATTCAACGAAATCAGATGAAACCATAAGGAGAGACAAATGGACAATTTTAAACGGGCAAGGGAACTGGAGTCTGTCATCACTGCGGATCGGCGCGTGATCCACGGTTTGGCGGAGGTGGGATTTGAGACGGAAAAAACCGCCCAGTATGTCAGAGAACAACTGAAGGCGATGGGGTATGAGCCCCAGGAGATCTTCAGAAACTCCGTTGTGGCCACGGTGGGCAATGGCGGCAAGACCATGCTCCTGCGCGCCGATATGGATGCGCTGCCGATGGAGGAAATGACAGGTCTGGACTTTGCCTCGGTCAACGGCAACATGCATGCCTGCGGTCATGATGTCCACACCGCCATGCTCCTGGGCGCAGCCAGGATCCTAAAAGAAAACGAAGCCCAGCTCAAAGGGACCGTAAAACTGATGTTCCAGCCGGCGGAAGAGCTTCTCACCGGTGCCAAAGAACTGGTGGATGCCGGCGTGTTGAAGAATCCCGATGTCGATGCAGCCATGATGATCCATGTGAACAGCACTCTGCCAAAGGGCGTCTATCTGAAAACGGGAGCGGTAACTGCGGCCAGTTATAATTTCCGGATCCGCATCACCGGCAAGGGCTGCCATGGCGCCATGCCGGAAACCGGAGTGGATCCCGTCCTCACGGGAGCTCATGTCCTGATCGGTCTCCAGGAGATCCTATCCCGGGAAGTGGCTTTCCCCAAAGGCGCAGTGATGACCCTGGGTCATTTCAAAGCGGGCAGCGCCCCCAACATCATCCCCAATGAAGCCATCCTTGAGGGAACGATGCGAACCTTCGATTCTGAGACCCATGCCTATGTCAGCAACCGGATCACGGAGATCGCCCAGGGGGTCGCCCTGACCTATCGGTGCGAAGCGACAGTGGAGACGCTGTCTGCCGTGCCAGTGGGGGTAAATGATGTGAAATTGACGGAGGACGTCCGCCGCTACATCGAAACCGCCGGAGATATCCCGGTTTACACAATGGAACCTGCCACCGGCTCGGAGGATTTTGCCTGGATCATGCAGCAGGTCCCGGCAGTCATGATCAGTCTGTCCGCCCCGGATTCGGCGGCTGAAGTGCTCCATCCCCTCCATCACCCCAAAATGAAGCTGGATGAATCCGTCTTCCCAACGGGCAGCGCCATCCTGGCGGACAGTGCCATGAGATGGCTCGAAGAGAACCAGCCGGTCTGATCCAGCACTGCAGCCTGGCCAAACGCATTGCTTGCTCAAGAATAAATGAAACGAAGGAAGAAAAATCAATAATTACTCAAGATCAGGAAGCTGTCGGCTTAAGGCGGGCAGCTTCCTGTCGTTGAACCGGAGGAAATTCGTGCAAATCCTAAAGAAGTCCAAGATTCACTATGGCTGGTTTGTCGTACTGGCATCCTTCCTGATCATGTCCGTGGGCTGGGGCAGTGTCTACAACTGCTCCAGTCTGTTTATCCAGCCCATCACCGAAGAATTGGGGTTCTCCCGCTCCCAATTCAACGTCACCATGACCATTCGGGCTGCCGCACAGGTGGTAATTTCCCTGATTGCCGGCAAAATCTTTCGCCAATCCCGGATCCTGACCATTATGAAGGTGGGTACCATCATCCTCATCGGCTCATTTTTCATGAATTCCCTGGCTCATACATTGATCGAGTTCTATCTCATTTCCACCCTGCTCAGCATCGCCATGGCCCTCATCACAATCCTGCCCATCTCCATCATCCTGAGCAACTGGTTTCAGACGGGGCGGGGGAGTGCGTTGGGATTGGCCTTCATGGGCAGCGGGGTTGGCGGGATGATCCTCAGCGCACTGACGGGAGTCTGGATTGAAGCCTATGGCTGGAGAGCAGCCTATCGGATCCTTTCCGTCCTCATGGTCGTGTTTGTGACCCCCAGTGTGTTTGTGATCATCAAAGTCAAACCTGAAGATATGGGATTGGCTGCCATCGGAGCACATGAAAATAGCGAGGCACTCCAGCAGGCTGGTGAAATCAAAGGGTTGACGTTGAACGAAGCCATGCGTACGCCTACCTTTTGGGCACTCAATTTTGCGGCCATCCTGCTGACGATCGCGATAAATGGTTTGATGCTCAATGTTGCCCCTCATTTATCAAACATCGGGTACTCCATCACCTTCAGCGCCAACATCGTGGCCCTGACGATGGGCTCGTTGGCTTTGGGCAAGTTTTTCCTGGGCAAGCTTTTTGACAAAGCTGGCATCCAGGCTTCCGTAGTCATCGCCAGTTCAGCCAACATCCTCGCCCTCATCGGTCTGATCTTCGCCACCAGTTACTTTGGACTGGGACTCACCATCCTCTTCGTTGGCGTGGGTTGTGCCTTTGCCACCATCGCCCCCTCAGTCCTCTCCATCGAACTTTACGGCAGAAAGGACTATAACGCCATCTTCGGGGTCATGACAGCCATTGGATCTCTGGGCAGTGTCCTGGGGCCCATCATCACCGGCGTGATGTATGACGCCAGTGGGGACTACTACAGCAGTTTCAAGCTGTCCATCACATTCAGCGTCATCGCCCTGATCCTGTATCTAAGCATCTTCCTCCGTCAAAACCGAAGGCACCAGGTCGAAACCATTTCCTAATGAATCGGCGACAGGACTCACTTGTGTGGAGAAATACCGTTTCGAAAGGAAATTTTTAATCGGGGAATCTTCAATGAACAACCCCGGGGAAACGGAGGCATTCTGAAACCAACCGTTGACTCCAATGAAAATTTCGGAAAATGGCCTACAACTTCCGTGTTTATGGTATAGCCAGATTTTTGTTAAGTTGACGGCGTGGAGCGCAGTTGGCAGTCCGCTGCATCCGGGATGCAGAAGATGCGGGGTTGCATCCTGTCATTCCGACCAAATAAAAAGATCACCGAGTTTTTTTCGGAGATCTTTTTTATTTTTTGTAAATCAAGGCGATAATTGATTGCTGGAGAGTCCAGTCCGAGTAAGCACCCCCCAGCTCCACAGGGGACAGGAACTCGTATTTTCAATCGGCCCGCTCCGCCATGGGCTTGCCCGTGCAAAGGTGATGGACCGCCGAGGTTGGCACGTGCGGCTGCTTCGTGCTGCTGGTGCTCCGATGAATTAAAGGGGGAGTGCATAGCTCTTTCATAAAATCACATTTCATAAAGAGGAAATATCTGATAATGTAATGGGATAATGGAGAACTAGGATTCCCTCATTCACCAGAAGAGGGGATCAACCGCCACGACTCCTTATGACCAAATAAAAAAGCGGATGAGGCAGTGAATATGAAAAACTATGAAATTATGGAACATCGGGAATATCCGGAAAATACTGAACGCAAAAATGAACGAAAAAATGGCCAGCCAATGGACAAGATTCCCCTGGAAGCGGTGACCATCCGCACAGAGCTTCGGCCAGGCGACGCAGGCTACATCACTTACCTGCATGCTTCGATCTACACGGCAGAATATGGTTTCCGGCCAGTGTTTGAGGCCTATGTTTTAGAGTCATTCTGCCCCTTTATCAAGAACTATGATCCAAAGAGGGATCGGTTATGGTGCGCTGAATATAACGGAAACATCGTGGGCAGTATCGCAATCGTCGGCCATGGCGACAGAGCCCAGATCCGTTGGTTTCTGATTGACCCACACTACCGGAATATCGGACTTGGGAAGATCTTATTGACCAAGGCCATGGCTTGGGCCAGAGAAAAACACTATTCCGAGATTTTTCTTTATACCACAACCGGGTTGGATCGGGCCCTTTCCGTGTACGAAAAAGCCGGCTTCCAGTTAGTTTCCGAAAAACCCAACGATATTTGGCGGGATGGGCTCAAGGAGCTGGAATTTGCCATGAAGCTTTGATTTGCCTATAGCAGCTTCGCAGGGGATATGATTTTTGAGTGTAATCCAGAAAGGAATTTCCGGAAGTAACCCGGAGCAGTGCTTCAACCATGGTTACCAGGTCAGGACAGCTTATATTTAAAGGAAGAAAAAGCTGAATGGGGATCAGGAAGTGAAAGGGACGACGAAGCGCATAGTCCTTGGTATTCTTGGGCTCTTCCTCAGCCTGGCCCTGGCGGCCGCCCTTTATTTCTACCTCGTCTTTTCCGGCAATCCCATTGAACGTTGGCAGGCCAAGGCGGCAGTCCGAAAATTCTATGAGGACCGGTATCCGGAGGAATTTAAAGTCCTCTACTGGGATTATGATTGGAAACGGCATGAATTTGAGTTTGTTCTCTCCCCGGCGGGGAAGCCGGCCCTGGAATTCAATGCGACTTTGGAGGCGACCTCCCGGATCGACAATTATGGCGGGGTGCGCAGCCGGGAATATCTTTATACAGTCATCGACGAGGCTCTGGGTAGAGATTTTGAGTACCTGAACTACCGGGTAAATGTCTACGAGAGCTACGATTCAACAGGCAGGATGGAAACCGATCTGGCCCGGCGTTTGAGCGAAAATGAATATGTCCTTGATTTTACCTGGGACACAGTGAAGATCAAGGAAGCGGAAATCGACGCGGTTTTAGAAGCTGTTGCCAAAAGAATTGAGGGGAGATTGGATCCTCCGGTGGGCAGTTTAATCATCCGGGCCAGCGTATATGGTGGAACCAACTGGTATTTACCGGATAAAACAGTGATCAGATAAACGAGTCAAGGGTAAGGGATAATTGGCTATATTCGGATGGGAGAAAAGCCAAGTCCCGGATTGGGCACTTTGTTTCATTAACCCACAGTGCGACGCGTTTTATTAAAAACCTCCCAGCAGCTGTCCGCTTTTCAGTCAGGGATTCCAAAGAAGACTGCCTTCCATAGCAAGGCAGTCTTCTTTCCCTTCAATCCCCATCGAAGGGGAATTTATAAATAACCTAAAACCACATCCTTCGAAATAAACCACCCCCTGCGAAATTAAATATGTCTGGTGAAATAAACAGCTCTCAAAATAAAGGCACAAAATAAAGGTCAAAATAAAAAATATATTTCTGAATAAAGTGAACCTTATTATCCTGGCCTTCGTATATGTTAGTAAAGGGAGGTGGTGGAGTGGTCGATCAATATATCGAAAAATACGGCCGGCGGCTGTATGGTCTTTGCCGGGCACTCTTCGCCAACCCTGTGGATGCGGAGGATCTCTATCAGGAGACCTGGCTGAAGGTCTATCAGAAATTTGCCCTGTATGATCCCCAATATGAATTTGAAGGCTGGCTGACCAGGATCTGTGTCAACACCTACAAGGACCAGTGGCGAAAGAACAAGCTCAGCTTGATCTTTGACCTGTTTGAATCAGGGGAAGCCAAGGAGGCAGTTCTGCAGACTGCGTCAGCTCCGGCTGAGGAAGATTTCAGTGATCTCCATGAAGCCGTTGCGCATCTTCCGGAGAAAATCCGGGTTACGGTCCTGCTCTACTACTTCCGGGAGCTTGATGTCAATGCCACTGCCAAGGTTCTGGGCATCCCGGCGGGAACGGTAAAATCCCGCCTGAGCAAGGCAAGAATTCTTTTAAAGACTTGTGGTAATAAGTCAAGTAGCTAAAACCGAGTAAATAAACGATGGACACCAAATCGCCTTAAAAAAGGCAACACCAAATTAACCCACCGAACAACAAGAACGTATGTTCGTGGCTTAGTGAAGGATATGCGCAACAGGTTAGATCACCTGATCTCTATACACTCCTTTCCGGTGCATAAAGTTGGTGGTTGCGTAGCAGCACATCCACCATGCGCACAAGTTTTCTGGCGGTAAGGACGAGGGCTCGTTTATGCTGATGTTTAGGAACTTCGTTGTATTTCTTAAGGTAGTACTCCCGATATACCGGCTCATTGGGCATCACTGAGTTGGCAGCTTCAACCAGATTGTAACGCAGGTAGTGGTTTCCGGTCCGGGTAAGGGACGTTCGTTCTGATTCATAGTTTCCGGATTGGTTCCTCTTCCAGTAAAGTCCGGCGTACTTGGCCAGCTTGGCTTCATTCTCGAAGCGTTCGATCTGTCCCACCTCCGCCAGGATGCCCGCAGCGTAAACGGGTCCAATCCCGGGAATGCTGAGCAGACTCTGGCTCTCCGGCAGTGTCCCAAGGATTTGCTGTATGGCTTTTTCGAGAGATTTGATCTGATCCTTGATGGTTTTGATCATCAGTGCATAGGTGGCAAGCACCACATCCACGGATTCCTGCATCATCTTACCGAGGCGGTAGGAGTCCCTTGCAGCCTTGGCAAGGGACTCGGCCAGCTTCAGGGGGTCGCCGAAACGGCCACGCCCCTTCTGCTGGAGGATGGAAGCCAGTTCTTCCAAATCCATTTTGGCGATGTCATCCAGGGTGAAGGAATCGGTGAGAATATCCATCATGGCAGCCCCAAAGACCGAAGTATCCACTTCCTTGGTCAGGGTGTTGCACTTGTAATAGAGATTCTCCAGGAAGTGCTGTTTGCACTCCGTCATCTGCTGCATCAGCTGATAACGTGACCGTGTCAGTCGCTGCAGAGACAAATACTTTTCTTCCTTCAGGAGGGATGTGTTGAACCGTTCAAAACGGAGAAAGTCAGCGATGCGGAAAGCATCAATGACATCCGTCTTGTCTTCTTCGAAAATACCCTTGAAGCGATGTATGGACTTAGGGTTCATGACAACGACCTCCAGGCCAATGGCTTTGAGCTCAGGGTCTAAAGCCAGGAAGGTGGATGGATGGAAGCTGTAAACCGATGTCGATTCCATACCCGCAATCACCCGGGTGTAAGCAGTCTTCTGTACGAGATGCAGGATATCTGCCTTGAGGATTGCGGCTCCATTGAGATTGTTAGGCAAGACACACTCTTTGAGAATGTTGGTTTCACTGTCGAGAAAACACACATCCAGTTTTTCGGAACTAACGTCGATACCGACATATAATTTCATGGTCAGGACCTCCTTTCGAAAAAATTTGGAACGGCTTGGATACTGAACGATATCCCTGGTACCAACAGTCTGGCAACAACCTCGCGCATGAGTATTCCTTCTGCCATCTCCGAAAGCTGCCCGATGCTGCTAACATCGGTTCAGAGAAGGAAGCGATACAGCTTGTGAGTTTGCAGTACAACTAATGGCTGGGAGACAGTCTTATAAATGCAGTCTGGCTGCAGGAGAAAATAGCCTTAATCCAGATAGATCCTTATTCCATGGTTCTATTATCCAGGGATATGGTTCAATATCCAAGATACTGATTAAACCTATAATACGAGGAGATGATGGATGATGAAGTTGAGTTATGATTTTGAGAAATACGCACCGCCGCAGCTGACGGAAAGAACCCTCGGCGCTGTTTTGCATAGCCGCCGGGATGCGCGTCGGATGCTCCTGCTAGTGGCAGCCTCCAACCTGATCTTCATCAGCCTGGGGATGCTGGCCCTGGCGTTGGTCCCTTACTCCATGGTTTTGAGCTTCGTTTGCCTGGGGGTCCTTGGCATTTATTTATCGGGCAGCGGGATCCTGGCGGTGCTCTTTGCAAAGCAACTGTTGGATAAGTACGGGACGATCGAAAACATTCACTTGACACTGAGCGCCTGATAAAAATAAGAAAGGAAGATGGCTATGTTTTTCGCAGCACCTTTATACCTGATATTTGTTGTAACCCTGTTCCTGGTCATCCCCATCATGATCGGCATTTATGTATATAAGGATGCCGGAAGCCGGGGAATGAATGCCAGCCTGTGGACTTTGATTGCCGTGCTTTCTCCCGCCGTCATCGGACTGATCATTTATCTTCTGGTCCGCTCGGACTATCGTTCTTATGAATGCCCCAATTGCAGCGCTCCGGTGAGTGGGGAATATTCAGCCTGTCCAGTCTGCGGCACGCAGTTAAAAAATACCTGCGCGTCCTGTGGAGGGGCATTGGACCCAACCTGGGCCAACTGTGCCAATTGCGGCGAGCCGGTACCAGCTGATGGCAGGCTCCCGGTCATCCCCCAACCGCGGGACAAAGGGTTGGGCAAGCTCCTGGCAGCAGTCATCCTGATCCCGATCATGATCATCTCCACCCTGGCCATCGGCTTGATTTACTTCCGCACCAGCAGCTCTTCCAGCATCGGATCCGGGGATGGCATGCGGATTGAGGATTACGCCAGAGACAAAACGGTGTCGGATTGGCTCAAATACTGCGACGCCTCTGGGAATGGCATCTATGTCCTGGAGTATCAGTACCCCAACAACACCAAGAGTGATTGGTCCAGGTCGGATTATATCGTCTACCGGAATGGTTTGACCAAGGATGTCAATGTCTCGGCAATGCGGGGGCCCAAAGGTTTGTTTTCCGGGGATTCCCTTAAAATCGAATATACGGACCTAGGTACCAAGGGCGGAATGAACTACCACATTTACCAGGTGGATTATTCCACTACCCAAAGTACCGAGTTGGAAATCTACGTGAATGGGGTCAAAACCGATTATCGGCTGACCCGGGCCAATGAGCCATTGATGTTCGCAGACCCGGTGTTCTGGAGAAACGATGCCGCAAACCTCTATCGGTTGCGCCTGGATCATCTGGGTGACAACTCAGGGGTGGGCCGCCTCCTCGAAGCCACCGGCTTGGCGCATCTGGGTGAATACCAGATGGAATTGAAAACCGCACAAAGACCCTATGGCTTGCACATCAATTACTCATCCTTTATCGATAAGTTTGAAGCCTATGACTTCTCAACAAACGCCACCGAATTCTTAGGTCTCATCCAAAACCTGGATTACATTACAATAACCGGAGGGACCACCGCCTACAAACTGACTGCCGATGAAGCCTCTGCCGTATTGGGCTATGATGTCAAGGAACTGGGCAAGACCCCGGAGAAACTGGAAGACTACCTGAAGTCTGTCTACGATGAAGGCTACATGGACTAAACAGGAAAACCACACCCGACGGTTCAAAAGAGCCAAACAAGCCTAAAGCTGTTCCCAGCGCAGCCGATCACCGTCGAAGACACAGGCTGGTAATCCCCTGAAGCGGGATAGAAAAGTCGAAATCAATTTTAAACACGAGCAAAGGGCACTCACAATATATTTGTTGAGTGTCCTGTTCCTTAATGTGGCATGATTGGGTTACATCATCAGGGGACTTGGCTCACATCATTTGGGGACTTGTCTGACGAAAGCAATTTGACCAGTAGATAGGGCAAGCTCAATGACCAACCAAATCCGGCTTGGGATTCCCGGAGTCCTACCGTCAGTTCCCATTTCCAGCCAACCTGGAAGAAAAATTAAAGTTGAAAATTTGAAGAAGTCGTTTATTTTGTATGAACGATTCCAATCAGGAGAGTTGAACCAATATAATGAAAAGAATAAGAAAAATATAGTGAGACAGTAATCCTAAAGCAGCGTATGGCATGGAGCTGTTTCAATTTGCTGTTTGAATCCGCATGGTTGAATTCGGTTGGTTCAAACCGTTTTTCTTAATCAGCTGGGCAGTCGGCTAACAATTGACAGTCATATAGCAGATTAAGCAGATTAAGCAGATTAAGCAGTTGGGGAAGTGTTGTCGGGACTGGCTTTTATTGAGAGAATGATAATCCAAGCCGTGCTTCATTTTAAATTCAACAAAAATACCTGGATGCCACGAAGCGTAGCAGGGTTGTAAACACAGATTTCTTTAAACGGGGGGAGAAAAATCCTATGATCCTCCTAACAACCCAAATAGGAGGCAAGAAAAATGAGTATAGGTCAAAAATTAAAAGAGGCAAGAAAGAAGGCAGGATTATCCCAGGAGCAATTGGCAGAAAAGCTTTGTGTCTCCCGACAGGCGATCACCAAGTGGGAATCGGACAAAGGGATCCCGGACGTGGAAAACCTTCAAAACATCGGCAGGCTGTTTGGAGTCAGCATTGACTTCTTACTGGATAGTGGGGATGCGATGTCGGCCAGTGTCATGAAGGAAGGCATCAGCCTGGAGGATTACCCAGCGGAGGGGAAATTTAAATCAAAATTCGATGCTGTCGTGAAAGCCAAATATCCAAAGGCGGATTCGATTTTCCCCCTGGCCCGGAAGAAGAATTTAAGCCTGGTTGAAAAGGTGGTGGATTTTATCGCCATGCCCGGTGTATTAAATGCAGCGGATGCCTTAAATGACATAACTTCCTACTATTTAGTGGAGAACCAGGGAAAACAATATTTGGTCAATGTCACCAAAGAGTTCATTGAGAGCCGGGAGCTTGCCTGCCGGTTTACCGGACGCAGTCAGGTCATTGGGGACAATTATTTTACCAAAGCCCTTTATGCGGATTTGGTCGGAAAAGGCAACTGATCCCTGTTTGATCCTCTGAACCCAAACAGGCTGAGTTTTCCTGTCAGGCTGACATTATTGATTGGCCTGACGGGAAGACTTATGGGAAATCATGAATTATTGGTTTTGGAATCAGACGATTGTTGGATCATGAGAGCCGGATCCTTATTAAGGGGAGTGGGCCAATCAAGACTTTTTAGAATTGGAGATGATCATTATGCAGGATTTACCGGAGACCTATCTTGACTTCCTATTCTGCGCTGGATTATTTATCCACTTATTCTTGATTTTTTTTGGCGATTTCCTTCCGGGGAGCAGCCAAAGAAATCCAGTTCAATTAAACTGAAAGTGGAGGTGTTCCTTTTGAAAACCAAGTTGGTCACTGCCTTGGTTTCTATTATATTGCTCACTGGATGCGGAGGCAGCGCTTCCTATTCGCCGGATTTTGACCTGGGGGTGATCCAAACCACAGGTTCGAGGAACAAAAGCATCATCGATTTTTACCGGGACGATTATACCAAAGTAGGTTCCATGACCTTGCCCTTTGGCTCCATGGACTATCACGGCTTTATTGAACCCATCATTCGGGAGGACCATTTGTTCGTCATCCCCCAGGGACTATACGATAAGAAGGATCTGGGCATCGTTCTTGACATTGACCTGACCGATGGCACAAATAAACAGATCAAGTTTGACCGCATCAATATCACCAGCGCGGTTGTCACAGAAGACTATGTTTATGCTGCGAGTAACCTGAACCAAATCGTGTACCTGGATCGATACGACCGGAAGACTCAGAAGATTGATACGGTGACCCTGGCTGGCTGGATGCTCCACAATGTGGAAGCCCACAATGGAAAGTTAGTCGGCGCGGGATTGGATATGTCCGACGTGACAACCCCTAAGGTCAGCATGTTTGAGTTTGACTTTGCAGCTGGAAGCTATAAGGAGCTGGCAGACCTGACTCCCTATGCCTTTGATTCAGAACCCCCCATCCACATCCGCTCCCAGGGGTCTAAGATTTACATGACCTCGAATGATCAGCTGCTGGTCTATGATGACCTGTCCAAAACGATCCAGGCTGAGATGCTTCCCGATGGGGTGGCCAGGCAGATGCTGATCGAGGGGGATGAGATGTTCATTCTCCATGCGGACATCGTCGGTGGCAGCAGGGAGTCCTCCTTGACCATAATGAACCTGTCTGATCAGACGCTGAAAAACTATCCCTTGGGTGAGACCATCTGGCAATTGGTCAAGGCTGGGGATACAATATCCGGTCTGGATTTGACCGACAAAGCGATCCATCGGTATGAACTGAACGACAAGGGTATAACCAAGATATCCTCACATATACTGATCGGAGAAACTGCCCTGAACTTCAGTGCGATTTTCTTGAAATAAGCGATCATATCCCCTTACATACCAAAAGCCACCCCTCCCAAAAGCTAGGGGTGGCTTTCCCATGGAAATACAGATGAAGTTTGTGATGAAGCCAATCATAAAAATGGATGGCAGGTAAATCATACCGATCCTCAAAAAAAACTGTAATGTCCAGGGATCGACTTCATGCAATCTATCCATCACGCGGAGATTCTGCCGACAGTCAACAACACAATACTTTACGTTGTATTTACAATGTCATTCTTTTTCGGTATAATGATTGCATAAGAAGAGGAGAGGTGACGATGGCCAATCAAACTACCAATATCAACATTCGGGTTGATTCCAAACTGAAAAAAGAGGCCGAAGATTTATTTGGTGATCTCGGGCTTACCATGTCCTCAGCGATCACAATTTTTCTTCGCTCGGCGGTCAACAATAATGGCATCCCATTTGAAGTGAAAAGACCGTCATATAATGCTGAAACACTGGCAGCCCTGGCTGAGTATACGGAGATGAAAGCCAACCCATCGGAATATAAGCGTTATGACAGTTTCAAAGACCTTGCTGATGAGGTGCTGTCCGATGTATAAAGTTGTCGCTTCTAATCGCTTCAAGAAAGATTTAAAGCAGATGAAGAAGCGACAGCTTGATATGGATGAACTTTATGCTGTCATAAATGTAATATCTTCCGCTGAAAAGTTACCGGAAAAATATCGTGATCATGACCTGAGTGGAAACTATCGTGGCTTCAGGGAATGCCATATTCAGCCGGATTGGTTACTTATTTACAGGATTGAGGAAGCTGAGCTCTGGCTGTTTCTCTTCCGGACAGGCTCACATTCAGATCTTTTTTAGGCGCTCCCTGTGAGTGTCTTTTTTTAAGCCCATTCGGTCCTCATAAATAATCGTTTCCTGGGATCCCTTAATCCGACAGCTTCATGGCTTTGCCGATGATTGCGTCTGCATGGTCAGCCATGAATAATGAGATATTTACCAGGTCATCATCAAGGCACCGGCTGCTCGACGAATAGCGGATGCGCAGTTTAGTCTTTTCATCGGACATTTCCTTGTACTTTTTCAGGCGTTTGCTGCCTGCGCTGCTGTCTGAAGTTGCTTCGATGAATAAAACATCGTTGTTCCTACAAAGACAGGTCAAAAAATCACAATTCAATTCCAGTATGTTCAAGTGAGGGAATGGTGAAGCAACGATTCGGAGATTGAATCACCTCCCGTTGGCAGATTGTGCTGGGTGACCTTTTGATCAATGGATTGATGGATTGATGGATTGATGGATGGCTGGAATGTATGAATGAACAGAAATGGAATCAATTCTACAGAGTGCATAACAAAGTTCCTCCCGGGCATAATCTATTTGAAAAACACTCAACAGATTCAAACGTATGCGATAAGGAGAGGTAATGAATGGATGTATTGATCGTTGAACCAGAAAGAGTGCCGCGCATGGAAAGGATCACCGGTGACTTAAGATCCCTGCAGCAGGTGGTGGGCGGCTGCATCGAAGCCGTCTATCCCTATGACGATCCCGTGGCCATTGTCTGTAATGAAGAGGGCAAGCTGATCGGCCTGCCACTGAACCGCAAGTTGGAGGACTACGATATCATCGCCGGAACTTTTTTAGTCTGCGGACTTCGCGAGGATAATTTTGACTCCCTGACCCCGGAGCTGGCCGAAAAGTATCGGGATAAATTTGCCCACCCGGAGATCTTTATGAAGCTGGGCAGCCACATTTACGCCATCCCGGTCAAACCCGGGGATGGGCTGAATGAATTAACCCATCACGGAAACTAGGAGATATTGAGCCCAATGAGCGGCAATGAAGGCGGAAAACTGAAATGAGGTATCGTGCCCTTGGGTTGGGGATTCGACCCAGGACAGTCAGACTCATTCAGTCTTGAGTCAGCAGACTGACCCCTCCAGCTTCGGAATTTATTTCCCGCTGTATTGTTCAGGTAAAAATGTGCCAAAAGCCCCAGGAATGATCCTGGGGCTTTTGGCAGGTTGCTTGGAATGTGATCCGGGTTATACGACCAGGGCCCGCTGATGGGAAAAATTTTCGTAGGATTTCGTCCTGGCGATGTCCTCCAGGATTTCCACGACCTTGTAGATATCCTCAAAGGAAACGTAGAGGGCCACCGGGGCGAGGCGAATGACATTGGGCTCGCGGAAATCCGGGATCACTTTGCGTTCCTTCAGGTTCAGGCAGATCCGGTAAGCTTCGTCATGCTCCAGGGCAATGTGTCCGCCCCGGCGGGCATGGTCCACCGGCGTCCCGTTGCGGAAGCCGTAGGGGGCCAGCTTTTCTTCGATCAGGGCAATGAGGTAGTCCGTCAATGCCAGGGATTTCTCCCGGATCCTCAGGATACCGGCCTCTTGAAACAGCTTGAGGACGCCTTCCATGGGCGCCATGGACAGCATGTTGGCCGTTCCTGTCAGCCATGCGTCAACATCCTCTTCGGGCTCATGCACATGGGACAGCTGGAACTGGGTGGCTTTTTTATTGCCATGCCAGCCCGCTAATCCCGGGAGTGTTCCAAAGTGCCGTTTGTTGACATAGAGGACGGCGTTGGCGCCGGGACCGGCCGAGATGTGCTTGTAGGTACACCAGACGGCAAAATCCGGATCGATGGCTTTGAAATCATGGGGCACCGAACCAATGGAGTGGGACAGATCCCAGCCGATCAGGATCCCTTTATCATGGGCGGCTTGGGTGACCCGTTCCATATCGATGAGCTGGGCCGACCGGTATAACAGGCTGGGGAGCAATGCCACTGCCACATCCTCGGTCATGGCTTCGATGATATCGTCCTCTTCCAGAATCCTGCCGTCCCGGCTGGTTACGACCTTGATCGTCGTCTCTGGATCCAAGCCGTGGAGGCGGATCTGGCTGGTCACGGCATGGATGTCGGTGGGGAAGTTCAGTTCGTCCACCAGGATCTTGAAGCGGGCTGCCGTGGGTTTGTAGAAGGTCGCCAGCATTTGGTGGATATTGATGGTGACGCTGTTGGTCACCGTCAATTCGTTGGCATCGGCATTGACCAGATCGGTAAACAGGCTGCCCAAATACTGGGGGTATTTGAAGTACTTGCCGTCCTCACGGTTCCACATTAAGATCTTGTCTTTTTTCCAGACTTCCAGCATGTGGAGCAGGGAAGCCTCCGCATCCTTTGAGCAAACCCCCAGGGAGTTGCCATCAAAGTAGAGCTCATCCGCCCCCA
Organism: uncultured Clostridiaceae bacterium; assembly: GCA_964582675.1. Lineage (GTDB taxonomy): Bacteria > Bacillota > Clostridia > Clostridiales > Clostridiaceae > JG1575. The sequence goes on along the minus strand of CAZOTM010000005.1, from coordinate 3,705 downwards.
AATAGAACCGCTCTCTGAACCTGCCCAGTACATCCCGGGCGTCCATCTCCCGGGCATATTCGATCCCAAACCTGCTTGTGTCTTCCATCGCCCCTGTCCTCCTGCTTATAATTATCTTCATTATAACTGATGGGAACAATGCTTTTATAACGGTTGAGAACAATTCGTCATAATGGATCAGAGGATCAGAGGATCAGAGGATCAGAGGATCAGAGGATCAGAGGAGTGCCCAAAATGGATCAGAGGAGCGCCCAAAATGGATGGTGGCTCACCACCTTCCGGAAGAATGTGCTCATCCATCCAGATATTGTTGTCATAGTTTGCATTTTTGAAAGGGCCTTATTGAGAGCATTCTATTGAGAACTGCTTATTGTCTGTGCCAAATATCCCTAACAGCACAAAAAGTTCCATCAGGTCATTCACATCGGTCCCTCGGGATGAAAATCAGCCCTGGCTGCCGGGGATTGTTTATGGTAGAAAAACCCAACAATAAAGTATTGCCAGAGTATAATTGGATTATAGAGATCTTTTGGTTTGGCTTCTCTGCTTGATCAAATCGAAACCTTCCTTTAAGCAATGGGCATGACGGGGAGAAAGTAAGGGTGGCGATGATTTTCAAGCCGGGTGAAGCGTGGGATGCAAAGCAAGCAGTTGAAAAATAATTGGATATGGAGGAGACTGGAATGGACGGGAAAGTACTGATCTATGGGGGAAGCGGGGCAGTTGGGTCAGCTGCCGCTCGGCTCCTGAAGAAAATGGGTTATAAGCTGCATTTGGTGGGTTCAACGGAAGCCACCCTCAAAGCTATTGCTGTGGAGCTGGAGGCCGGTATGAGCATTGCCGATGTCCGGGATCCGGATTCCTTCAAACGAGTGACTCAGGAAGCTGGAAATGATCTGATTGGTCTGGTCTATGCTGTTGGAACAATCAATCTGAAGTCTTTTCGAAGGTTTGAGGAAGAGGATTTTTTAAATGACTTTAAGATGAATGCGGTGGGTGCTGCCTTGGCAGTTCAGGCGGCAGTTCCGATCCTTAAGAAGAATCCGGGAGCCTCGGTGGTTCTCTATTCCAGCGTAGCCGTGCAGCAGGGCATGGCGATGCACGCATCCATCAGCATGTCCAAAGGCGCAGTGGAAGGTCTGGTCAGGTCCCTGGCTGCGGAACTGGCTCCTCAGATCAGGGTCAACGGCATTGCACCCTCCCTCCTCCAGGACAGTGACCTGTCCAAGGCATTGATCAAGAATGAAGAGGCAGCAGCTGCCCTGGGGAAAACCCATGCGATGCAGAGGCTGGGGAAAGCTCTGGATGTGGCCGCACTCACCGCTTTTCTGATTTCCGACAATTCAGGATGGATAACCGGGCAGATCATCGGGGTGGACGGCGGTCGGTCGGTCATTCAGGTATAGGCAGGACCAATCGAACTCTACCAATTAATCCGGACTGATTTAGTCTGCCTGGTCTATCCGGTTTGATCAAACGATGAACGGACAGGAGGATTTCAGTCAGCCGAGGACAATTTCCAAACAAGGGCAACCATTGAATGAACCTCCAGATCAAACGAACAAGGACCTAAGGCACTGTGGAGCCTTAGGTCCTTTTAAAATATAAAAGACAGGAATTGCGGTGAATGATACCGTCAAGATCATAAGGTTCAAGGGTGTGATTGCTCCCGGATATAGAAAAATCCTTCCCAGTCCCACACGGCATAGATATATTTCCCCGCCTCATCGTCATTTACAGAATATAGGCGAAGTGTTGATGTGCCATAGGCAGCCTTGCCCAAATAGCTGTCTTTATCCGCACTGGTATAGTCCAGGTCATTCCTCAGGGAATAAACCGAATCTCCGATGGTAAGGCGGTCAAATTCAGCACCGTGAATTTCGCCGATGACACGGAGTTCACGGTAAGCGAATCGGGCGGCAGCTGTTATAAATATTGCAATCATAAGGGTTATGGCTCTCGATTTTCTCAATTGCCCCCCTCCTAAAATTCTCTTCGACCGCTCTGCCTCAATAAAAAAGCATATTCCCAAAAAGCATATTCCCAAAAGGCATACTCCCGAAAGGCCTATTTCAAGAACAGTTCAATATTAGTGCCTACTTCCCCCCTGTCCCTTAAGGCAGTTTGAATTGTCAGGACGATGGGTTCTTAACTGGCGATTTATCGATGGATCAATTGAGCAGCTCTTTTGATCCGGAGTCTTGAGCAGCCGTTTGAACATCTGGGGGTCCGTCCATCAATTACAATCGGATAGGAGGGTACATCTGGTATCGTCATTATTCATCCCAATCCCGATTCTCGGTGCACACCTCGTCCAGCCAGCCTTCGTCCAAGCTCGACCCATCACCTTTGTAGGGCACGGCACGGGGTCTGCCCATTTTATACAATTTACAGGACTTCGGTCCATAACAAAAACTCTCAAATCGATATTTCTTTGAAACTCCCCAGTCATATTCAATTTCCACCGCAGCCATGGCCGCCCAGGCACATTGAAAACACTTGCCCTTGTAACTGCTGAGGCTCAGCATTCTTGCGCCGCGCCATTCATAAGTTGCCATATCGGGTGGTTTGATCAAATAGGGTGGGGGTACGGTTTCTTCTGGCACGGCCTTCGTGATGATCTTCAACCCGCCTGCCCGGTAATAATCGGCATAGTCTGAGACAGCATACAGTTTCGTCCAGCCGGTGCCCTGCACCTCATCGCCAATGCGAAAGTTCAGTTTGCTTTGCTGCTTTTCCGAAATGGCGACAGAAAAATCGGTCCCCAGACCTGCCGCTTCTCCGTTGAGGAACAGATTGTAGCCAATATGGGAGTGGGTACGGTTATCCAGTCGGTAACGCCACACTGTCGTGCGCGGCTGGATCGATAGGATCGTGCCGTGCCATTCAATTTTCTCTGGTTCGTTGCGCATCATTTCTTAATCCTCACATGCAAAAAGCTTTCAAAATTGCTCACTTGCCATTTACATAATTGTAGCTCAGAAAATCGGATCCATCAATGAGGCCATAAACTCATTCCAACAGACCTGTCAACGGACCTGCCAGTGGATCTGTCATTGAGCCTGCCGGTGGATCTGTCATTGAGCCTGCCGGTGGATCTGTCATTGGGCTTGTCATTGGGATTGTCGTTGAAACCGGAAAAGGAAAACAGTGACTTGAATCCTAAGCAGAATAACCTGATTCACAGGGAACATTGGATCAATCAGCTTTTGGGTATAATTCTGGATATGGAGAAATAAGATGCGAAAGACACCCTGGTATCGCTTAAACGAGCGTTATCAGGTGTTGTTTGCCTTTGAACTGAAGTGTTCGGTAATTAGCGAAAATTTGTAGTAAAACCAAACTATGATTTGTTTGTTTAGCAATTGTCAAATGGTTATATGATTTGATTAATACTATGCAACGGGGGTAGCTTTATGATATATTTATCATGGAATTTAGATATTTATTAATTTCATTTCTAAAATGAATGGAGAAAAATTGATGCAATTCAAGCATTATCCCTTAGAACGCCTGTTGATCGAAAGCATCGATTCCAGGCTGAGTTTAGAGGAAAAGACTGTGCGGAAATGGCTTTTGGACTATACCATCCGGATGGAAAAACCATTTTTATCCGGTGATCCTGTCCTGCAGACAGCGTTTCCGGATATTAATTGTATAGTCCGGAACAAAGTGTCGTAAAGCTACCGACTTGTCACAACCTCA